>JBAVOD010000343.1:0-42024 GCA_049691735.1 Bacteroidales bacterium | reverse complement strand
GCTGGTTTCCGATTTCCACAGGAACCTGCTTATTGGCGGGATCTTCATGTATCCGGGCAATGACAAGAATCCCGGTGGCAAATTGCGCATTGTTTACGAATGCAATGCAATGGCTTTTCTGGCAGAGCAGGCAGGCGGAGCTGCCACAAATGGCAGCAAGAGGATACTCGATCTGGTTCCGTCGGCAATTCACCAGCGAACACCATTTTACGCCGGATCGAGGAACATGATAAAATTGCTTGAGACTTACCTGGCCTGAAGAATTCACGGAAAATGATATTAAATTTGCCGGCACAAACGGCAAAATGAAAAAGGTTGAGATAGCGGAACTATACCGGGAGCATCCCGGGACGTTGCAGTTGCTTGATTTCCTGGACAATAATTCAACAGGTAAATTACAGGCCGATGGTCTGGCAGGCTCTGCAAAAGCTCTTCTGCTCGAAACAGTTTTCAGCCGGTTGCAGACATCTCATCTTGTCATTATTCCTGAAAAGGAGGATGCTGCATACTTTTATAACGACGTGGCGGCACTTGCCGGGGACGATAATGTATTCTTCTTCCCGTCAACATACAAGCGTTCGGTTCAGTATGAGCAGACAGAGCCGGCAAATATTGTCCTGAGGACTGAAGTGCTGAACCACCTTGCTTCAGGAAAAAGAAAATCAGTCATTGTTTCCTATCCTGAAGCCCTGATGGAGAAGGTGATCAGCCGTAAGAATCTCAAAAAGAATACATTCCAGATAAAGAAGGGTGAAAGGCTCTCGCCTGAATTCCTGGAAGAGATGCTCAATGAATATAAATTTGAGAGGGTCGACTTTGTTTATGAACCCGGTCAGTATTCTGTCAGGGGCAGCATTGTCGATGTCTTTTCCTATTCTGCCGACCTTCCCTACAGAATTGATTTTTTCGGTGAAGAAGTCGACTCGCTCAGAACTTTTAATACCGATGACCAGCTGTCGGTGAATGTTCTTGATCAGATTTCGGTAATACCAAATATCCAGGACATTTCGATAGAATCGGTGAAGGATTCGTTCACCGATTTCCTGCCTCCATCCTCTGTGATCTGGATAGAAGACCCTGCCTATGTAAGGGATAAAATGAACAGTATCTATTCCCAGACCGGACAGAGAGAAGACGCAGGCCAGATCTCAGGGAAGAAGGAAACTGTAATGACAGGCAACGGATTCCTGGAGTACTGTGAAAGCTTCAGGATAGTCTGCCTTGGAAGGCAAAGCGTCTATTCCCCCTCTGTAAACGTTACATTCAGAACCGAACCTCAGCCTGTTTTCAACAAGAATTTCGAACTGCTTTCTGAAAAGCTTGTTTCGAATACCCTTGATGGTTACCTGACCTTCATTGTCTCTGAAAGCCAGTCGCAGATCGACAGGCTGAGGGACATATTTGCTGAGATCAATCCCGGAGTCCAGTTCACAGCCCTGTTATTGAGCCTTCATGGCGGATTCACCGATCATGACCTGCGTATATCAATATTCACCGATCATCAGATATTTGACAGGTATCATAAATTCAGGATCCGGGGATATTTTACGCATAAGGAAAGCATCTCTGTTAAAGAATTAACAGGCCTCAATCCCGGTGATTATGTGGTCCATATCGATCACGGGATCGGCAGGTTCGGAGGACTTGAGAAAATTGAGGTCAACGGGAAGGTTCAGGAGGCGATCAAGCTGGTTTACAAGGACAATGATATCCTTTATGTTGGAATTCATTCGCTTTACAGGATTTCAAAGTACAAGGGAAAGGACGGATCGGAGCCGAAGATCTATAAGCTGGGTTCAGGGGCCTGGCAGAAGCTGAAACAATCGACAAAAAGGAGAGTCAAGGATATTGCGAAAGACCTGATCCAGCTCTATGCAAAGAGAATGGCATCGCCCGGTTATTCATTTACTCCCGATTCATACCTTCAGAGAGAGCTGGAAGCATCCTTTATATATGAGGATACTCCCGACCAGCTTAATGCCACAATTGCGGTAAAGAAGGATATGGAGGCTCCTCACCCGATGGACAGGCTTGTTTGCGGGGATGTCGGATTCGGTAAGACAGAGGTTGCAATCAGGGCTGCTTTCAAATCGGCAGCCGACAGCAGACAGACGGCCGTTCTTGTTCCGACCACTATCCTTGCCTTTCAGCATTACAAAACTTTCACATCACGTCTGAAGGGGTTCCCGTGCAACGTTGACTATATTTCAAGGCACCGTAAACCTGCCGATCAGAAGAAGATAATAAAGGAACTGGCTGAAGGCAAAATTGATATAATAATCGGCACACATAAGCTGGTAAGTGATAATATAAAATTCAAGGAACTCGGCCTCCTCATAATTGATGAAGAGCAGAGGTTTGGCGTTTCTACCAAGGAAAAGCTGAAAAAGTTCAGGACTAATGTCGACACTCTCACTCTTACTGCCACTCCTATCCCGCGTACATTGCAGTTTTCACTTATGGGAGCCCGTGATCTTTCCGTAATTAATACACCCCCACCAAACAGGATGCCGATAGTTACCGAAATCCATGGCTTTAATGAAGAGATCATAAAGGAGGGCATCGAATACGAGGTATCACGGGGCGGCCAGGTCTTTTTTATTCATAACAGGGTCGAGAACATCAGGGAGTTCCAGCAAAAGATCGGCCGTATCTGTCCCAATGTAAAAACCGCTGTCGTTCATGGCAGAATGGAAGGAAAGGATATTGAAAATGTCATGTTTGATTTTATCCAGGGAGATTATGATGTCCTGATCGCCACCACAATCATCGAATCGGGGCTTGATATCCCCAATGCCAATACGATCTTCATAAACGATGCGCATCATTTCGGACTTTCAGAACTTCACCAGTTAAGGGGCAGGGTCGGACGTTCAAACAAAAAGGCATTCTGCTATCTGCTGGCGCCGCCCTTCGACAACCTGACGCACGAAGCCAGGAGGCGCCTGAAGGCTATTGAGGAGTTTTCCGAGCTGGGAAGCGGACTGAATATTGCAATGCAGGATCTTGATATCAGAGGCTCGGGTAACCTTCTTGGAGGTGAGCAGAGCGGTTTTATTGCCGATGTCGGGTTTGAAACATATCAGAGGATCCTGAATGAAGCACTTGCTGAACTGAAGGAGACAGAAATGGCCGGGGAGTCCGTTGAAGGCCTAAATTCTGAAGAGGCAAGGAAGGAAGAAAAGCCAAAATCCTTTGTATCAGATTTTCAGATAGATACTGATCTTGAAATTATGTTTCCCGATGAATATGTATCAAACATATCAGAAAGGATCAGGCTGTACAAGGAGCTGAATGAAATTGAGACCGAAGAGGCACTCGAAGCATTTGAAGCAAGGCTGACTGACAGGTTCGGACCGCTTCCTTATCAGGCAAAAGCCCTTCTCGGAATAGTGAGGGTTAAATGGATTGCAATAAAGCTGGGGATAGAGAAGATCCTTCTTAAGAATGACCTTCTGATAGCAAATTTCATATCAGATCCCGACTCAGGTTTTTATCGCGGACCTCTTTTCGTATCCATCATGAACTATGTGAACCGGCATCAGGGTAAGATGCACGTGAAACAGAAAGAATCCAGGCTGAGCCTGACAATCACCGGGGTAATGTCGGTTGATGAAGCCATATCGTTACTGAACAAAATTCTTGAGGCGTCACGCGGTGAACACCTCTAAATTCCTCGTGGGGGGACTTTGATGACTGCACATTTTTAAGGCCCCCTCCGGGGGGTTGGGGGTAAGCCGATACGGGGGGTTGGGGATAAGCCCGAAACGGGGGTTAGGTTGCTGATTACGGCAGGATTTCCTAACTTTGTATTTTATTGACGCAATGAACTTTATAATTGACATTGGCAATAGCAGCACTAAGGTTGCGGTATACGAAGGATTTGAAAAGGTTATCTCTCTCAGAACCAAACAATTCAGCTGGGATAAGTTAAGGGAAATGCTTGCTCCTTACACCGAAAAGCTTGACAGGTGCATAGTGTCAACCGTCAGGGATACCCCGGAATTTGTCATCGATCTTGCCACTCACGGCATACCGAATGTTCAGGTTCTCTCACACGTCACCAGGCTTCCGTTCAGGAACGAATATGAAACGCCGGAAACCCTTGGTACTGACAGGATCGCTGCCATAGCAGGGGCGTTCCATCTTTTTCAGGAGAAAAATATACTGGTAATAGATGCAGGGAGTGCAGTTACTTATGATTATCTTTCAGATAATGCTTTCAAAGGAGGGAACATCTCACCCGGCCTCAGCATGAGATTCAGGGCGCTGCACCATTTTACCCGACGTCTGCCGCTGGTCTCAACTACAGAAAAAGTGTCGGCCCCGGGGAAAAATACTCTTGAAGCTATAACAGCCGGGGTTATTAATGGTCTCATTTTTGAGATAAACGAATATATCGAAAGATTCAATGCTGACAGTAGCTGCGAAGTCATCATGACAGGAGGCGATAGCGGTTATTTAAGGGAAAGGATCGCACATATAGTCACCTATATGCCCGATCTGGTGCTCGACGGGTTAAATTATATACTTGAATACAATGCCGGGAAGAATTAAAATTGCTCTTTTTCTTATACTGACTGCCCTCATGATATCGTGTGAGAAGAAAAATATGATGGTACAGAAAATCGACATTCTCACCCTGCCTTCCTCTGAGGGAAAAGGAATAAAAACAGTTTACACCGATTCGGGAAAGATCCAGCTTGAGCTATACGCACCGGTTATGGAAAGCTATACAAGAACAAGTGACCCGTATTCTGAATTCCCTGAAGGTATTAAGGTGCTTTTCTACCAGGGACATAAGGAACCTGTGGGATCGGTGACGGCCAGGTATGCAAAGTTCATTAACAACAAGAATCTGTGGGAGCTGAAAGACAGCGTCGTAGCCATAAATGAAGCCGGCGAAAAGCTTGAAACAGAGCTGCTGTACTGGGATCAGAAAAAAGACCTGATCTATACCGACAGGTTTGTCAAGATAACGACTGAAGATCAGATAGTGCAGGGTTACGGACTGGAGTCTGATACAAGGCTCTCTAAGCGGAAAATTAAAAATCTGAGTGCAACAATTTATATAAAGGAGCAAAAGTAGATAAGGCTCATGAACGGGATGCTTGTAATATTGCTTACAATTATTTTCTCTGCCTTCTTTTCGGGTATGGAGATTGCATTTGTTTCAGCCAACAAGCTGAGGATCGAGCTTGACAGGAAGCAGGGGGCGTTCAGCTCGCGGTTCATTAAGGTATTCACCGGCAATCCGGGACAGTACATTGCCACAATGCTTATCGGAAATAATGTTGCCCTCGTTATTTACGGTCTCTTTATTTCAAAGTTGCTGGCACCGTTACTTACGCCCCTGTTCGGTTCAGATCTTATAGTGCTGATAGTAAATACGATGATCTCCACAGCAATCATTCTCCTTGTAGCAGAATTCCTGCCCAAAACTGTTTTTGTTATATCTCCAAATTTCTTTCTGAAAGCCCTGAGTGTCCCGGCAATGATCTTCTACTATCTTTTTTATCCTGTCAGCAAGTTCACTCTGGCAGCTTCAAATCTTTTTCTGAGATTCTTCGGTATAAAAAGCGACAGGGAGGAACAGGAGAACCGTGTTTTCAGCAAGGTCGACCTCGATCACTTTGTTAACCTTAACCGGCAGAACGAAGAAGAGACTGAAAAATACCATCATAATATAAGGTTCTTCAGGAATGCGCTTGACCTTTCAAAGGTAAAGGTAAGGGAGTGTATGGTCCCAAGGACAGAGATTGATGCAATTGAAGCACGCAGCTCAATCGCCGAGCTCAAGGAAAGGCTGATTGAAACAGGGCACTCCAGGATTCTTGTTTATCAGAACAGCATTGATAACATAATTGGATATTTCGAGCTGAAGGAGATCTTCAAGGATCCTCCTGATATTATATCGGGAGTCCGTAAGGTTGTGATTGTGCCGGAAACCATGGCCGCCAACAAGCTGCTGCAGTTATTTTTTAATGAAAGGAAGAATGTAGCCCTGGTGGTTGATGAATTCGGCGGGACATCCGGAATGGTAACAATGGAGGATGTCCTTGAAGAAATTGTCGGGAATATCGAAGATGAGCATGATATTAATGAATTAACCGAAAAGATTATAGGGCCGGGTGAATATGTTTTTTCAGGCAGGCTGGAGATTGATTACCTGAATGAAAAATACAATCTCAGCCTGCCCGAAGAGGATGATTATGAAACACTCGCCGGCCTCATTCTATACCATCACGGTAGTATCCCGGTAGCCAACGAGGTTATCCGGATTAAAAATTTTGTTTTCAGGGTATTGCGGGTGACCCCAACCCGGTTGGAGCTGGTGAACCTGAAAATTGATTAAAGTATGACCGCCTCACATCGCTAATAGTACAATGTGACAATCCAGGCTCCCGGCTCATAGATGGTAAACCTGAGTTCACAGCTCATACTTGCTGTCTGGAATGCATTCGGTGCATTGAAGGTCAGCTTGCCCTTAAAGGGGAATGATACCCTCTCAAATCCGGTGAATGAAGGCAGACTTGTTTCAGTTCCTGAGCTTCCCTGCATAAGGAGGTTGGATATGTTATTTGATTCTTTGCCGTTCCTCGAGAACTTATACTGGATGTAGGGCCTGTCGCCAACTTTCACGACGGAAACCCTTGAGATGCTGTTCCTGTATTCAAACGAGTACCTGGGACTGTTAGGATTTCCGAGATATTCGTCTTTCTTCCATTTTCCGGTCAGTACTGTATCTTTCCCCCCGTCGGTTTTATGCGAATAAGTACCGGTGCCATCTCTCAGACCTTTTTTCCACTGACCATCATAAGTAGCGCCATTCTTCCATATATAAACACCCTTCCCGTCCGGCAGACCTTTCACGAAATCTCCTTTGTAGAAATCAACTCCGGTTGCTTCACCTTTTCCTTCCGCCAGACCGTTCCTGCATTCCCCGGTATAGGATCCGTCAATTTGCGGTTTTAAAACCCTGCATGATGTCTGTGCTGACGATAGGGATAACAGCGAGCAGAGTATCAATACAACAAAAATTCCAAATATTTTTTTCATAAATGTTTATTGCCGTATTTAATCAGATAAAACTACAACATTTATCAATAAGATGAATTAATTTGTCAGTCATCATTTGTACAGCCTCAAAAATAATAAAATGAAATATTATGTTGTCATGTAGTCAACCGGCAGACTAATAGCCTTTTACATCAAAAAAGAAGGGTGCCCTTCTGGGACACCCTCTTCTTATAAAAGAATCTGATCAGAATTTATCCCAGAATAATTTTGTAGTAGCCTGGTCACCTCCTATTGCAGCAGCAGCCGCATCATAATTTACCTTATTCATCTTATTTTCGTTGTAGGGGTAAGGCATTCTCATTGGAATATCAGCATACGTCATTCCTTCAGGCGGATTAAAGATCGGAAAATCAAGTCTTCTCCATTCAGACCATGATTCGTCACCTCTGTCAAACAACCCAAGCCATTTCTGGGTGCCGATTTTCTGTTTGTATGTACCTGCGGCAGTCGTATATGCAACCGCAGGCTGAGCAAGATATGCTGCAGCATCAGCATCAGAAACACCCCAGTAACTCATGCTTGCAAGAATGGCATTGTTATAATGACCTTCTGCATCGGCAGGTGTTCCGGCAAAGCCTCTTTCGGCAGCTTCTGCAAGAAGGAACTCAACCTCAACATAATCACATAAATTGACAGGATAGGCAGGAGTAATCCTGATCAAATCGGCGAAATGTGAAAAACTGTTATAGTTGCTTGCAGCCTTGAGCCCGTAAGGCAAACCGGTATAGACCCCAGCGGGGTACTGGGTGAACCATATTGCCCTGCGTGGATCATTAAGAGTTGTCATCATATTAACAAGAGTGTTTGTAGGACAGTAATCTGAACGTGCCGACAGAACAAACTCTGAATAATATGAGTTCACATATGGAGAAATTCCTATGTAAAATTGAATTGCACTCTCAGCCTGTGATGTGAAAACTCCGGATGCAATTGCCTGTGATACAATAGTAGCTGGATTGGCTTCAGTAACATCAGCAAGCCTCATACCAATACGCAGCTTAAGGGAAGCAGCAAATTTTTTCCATAACAACATATCGTCAGAATAGAGGATATCGTCTGCACCAAAGCCGGAGTTACCAACTTCGATACTGGAAAGGACATTATCGAGCCGCGTAACAAGGTCCTTATAGATTGTCAGGGCATCATCATATACCGGACGGCTGTTGTCTGCCCCAAGAAGTGACTCTGTATACGGCACGTTACCGAAGTTATCTAAAAGAAGCTGGTAGCCGTAAACAGAGAGGATTTCAAGAATAGCGAGCTGATTCTTTTTCTGATTGGTGGCAGCCACACCTCCGACAGCTTTAGCTTCAATATTCAACTTGCAATCTTTCAGGTTCATAAGAACGCCGTTGTAGATATTCGATGAATATGTGTCAGGGATCTGCCTGTCAGAAAAGTTGTAGCGGCTTTCCGTTAGATAGGTAACTTCTGATTGATATTGAGTTAACAATCTGGATATATTGGTATTAACATTGATGCTGCCAACCTGGTTTACCAGGCTTATATGCCCCTGGAGAAATTGTGATCCCGCAGGAACTACAGTTGCACCCTTTGGGTCAATATTGTTCGGCAGTTCACAGGAAGTCACAAGAATTACCAGGGCAAGTATCAAGTAGAAAATATTTTTTTTCATTTTCTTCATTTTTTAGAATTAAAATCCTACTGTTAAATTAAAACCAAGTGTTCTGGTTGATGGATAGGCACCATCGACATAACCCTGGATATTACCCGCACTCAGGCTAGCTTCAGGATCATAATAGGGCATATTCTTATGAATAATCCACAGGTTTCGTCCCACAATGGAGAGTGTAACCCTTGCAACGGGTGTATTGGCAAGAAATTTCGAGGGAAGGGAGTAGCCAAAAGAGATTTCACGAAGCTTGATATAAGAAGCATCATAAACATATTCTTTTGTGGGCAGATAATCATACAACCATCCGCTGTAATAGTCCCCGGCCCAAATGTATGAAGTATTAGGTTTCCCATCTTCGGTGACAGCCTCTGAATAGATCATCCCGCCTCCAGTCTCTACCGGATCACGCTGTGGATTGCCCTTGGCATTTAGCCCCGCGGTTTCAGCAAAGAGCCCTGTAGCCCGACCATATTTCAAATCAGTTGAATAAAGATGGCCTCCTTGAGAAATATCTATAAGTCCTGAAAGCATAAATCCCTTAAATGAAAAAACATTGGTAATACCTGCATTCCAGTCGGGAAGTGTTGAACCAAGAAGCGCATCCGTCGCATCCGAGAAAAGGTAATAACCATCAGCATCAACTGTTCGTTTTCCATTGGTATAGACAAAATCAGTACCACGCAACTGCCCATAAGACATCCCTTTGACAATGTTGGTGCTGATATCCCATTGTGAACTTAAAAGGATATTATCGACTCCTTCATAAAGGCTGAGAACACTATTTTTATTCTTTGACCAGTTCACCTGCATGTCCCATGTAAATCCGGCTCTGTTTATAATTGTGCCATTAACAGCCAGTTCAATCCCTTTGTTTTCAATTTCACCGGAATTCACATATCTCTGGGCAAAACCTGAAGAACGGCTGATATTAACCGGCATTATCTGATCAATTGAGTTCGTCTGGTAAAGCGAAAAATCTAATCCCAGTCTGTTATTGAAGAATTTTGCCTCAAGTCCGACTTCCTTGCTTTTCGTCCTTTCCGGTTTAAGGTCTGCATTTGCCAGAGTTGTATTAAGCCTGAATCTGGTGTTTGATCCCCAGCTGGTTCCCTGAACATAAGTTGACTTTAAACTATAAACCGGTGCATCATTACCTACTTCTGCATAATTAAGTCTCAATTTGATAAACGAGAAAGTATTTGATCCTTTCAGACCAGGTAATTCCGAAAACACAAAGCTTGCTGATGCTGAAGGATAAAAGTAACTGTTATTGCTTTTGGGCAATGTTGAAGATACATCATTGCGGCCGGACAGATCAAGGTACACCATATTCTTGAACCCCACTGAAACGTTTCCATATACACTGTTCACTCCCGATATTCTTTCTGATTCACTAGTTGTAATAGGAGAAGCCGAATTAAGGGTAGTGTACAGCTCAGGCACAACTAAACCGCCAACTGTTGTAACTTCAGTAGATTTAACGGTTGTCAGTCGCCGTGTGGAACCAAGGATGCCGTTAATCGAGAAATCATTGAAAGTTTTCTGGAACCTGGCTATCAGGTCAAAGTTAGTCTCGGTAAAGTTCCTGAGGTATTTATCGTAACCGGACGTCTGATTGCTGAACAGTGCAACCCGCTCTTCCTGGAATTCCGAATAAGTGTCGGTCGAAGCACGTCCTTCAAGAGTGAACCATGGAGTAATTTGATAGTGAAGCATTCCAAATCCAAATAGTCTGTCCCTTCCATCATTCTGGTAGTTCATATAACGGGTCCAGTAAATATTGTTATGAAATATTGGAACCTCTAAACTATTATAATATCTATAGTTCCATGTCCTCTGCATGCGGTCAGGAGTAATCCAGTACTTTCTCAGATCACTGATATCTACATTGGTCTGGAACCACTGGCCAAGTGATTGCATCGGGTTGCCCGGATCATACCCTGTACCATAACGGCCTTTATTCTTGTCATGGATATAAGTTACGTTCGCTTCTGCGGTGAGCCTGTCGGAAAGGTTATATGAACCATCAAAATTAATCGTATTCTTCTGCAGTTTACTATTTGGCAATATGCCAGTCTCTCCCAGATTAGTATAGGATAATCTGAATGTTCCCTTATCGTTGCCGCCATCAAATGCGACATTGTAAGTTTGTTTAAGTCCGGTCTCAAAAAAAGTGCGGATATCATTCTTGCCAGCAACCCATGGAACTTTCCTCAGATAATTTTTTTCGTCGCTCGGTTCAAAGCCAACCCAGTCAATTACCTGTATTGACGGGTCAAATTTCCCACCCCACGAAGCATCTTCGGATGTAGGAACTATCAGATCCTTAACACCGTCACCTGTAAGATCGGCGTACCAGAAATATCCTGACGGATCATCATAATACTGTCCATAACCTCCGCCATATTCTTTTTGTATCTTCGGCAGCGTTGCTTCATCAATTTTGCTGAATGTAAGACCTGCATTTAAAGTAACACCGATACCTTTTCTTGAAGTACCTTTCTTTGTGGTTATCATAATGACCCCATTTGCAGCCCTGGAACCATAAAGTGCTGTGGCAGCTGAACCTTTCAGGACTGTCATCGACTCAATATCGTCAGGGTTAATGTCGGCTGCAGCATTACCATAGTCATAACCTCCGCCAGCCTGAACCTGGGCAGACGTATTAGTAATACTATTGTCAATCGGAACTCCGTCCACAACAAACATTGCCTGGTTATTATTCATCAGGGATTTATTGCCTCTGATGAGGATGTTTGCAGACCCTCCCATTGTATTGGATTGCTTGATCTGAACTCCTGCGACTTTACCTGAAAGTGAATTTACGAAGTTAGCTTCCCTTGTTTTGCTTAAGTTAGCTCCAGTCACTTCCTGGACCGAGTAACCGAGAGATCTTTTCTCCCTTGAAATTCCCAGTGCTGTTACAACAACCTCAGACAGACCAAGAATATCAGGCTCCATCACTCCATCAATCACTGTCCGGCCACTAATAGGCACTTCCTGTGTTTTCATTCCGATATATGAAAATACCAGAGTAGTCGCACTTGCGGGTACTTTAAGTGAATATTTTCCTTGCGCATCGGTCAGGGTTCCGATCGTGGTACCCTTTACCTGAACAGTAACACCCGGGATCGATCCCTCCCCTTCTACAGAGGAAGTAACCGTACCAGTGATTTGTACTGTCTGTGCAAAAAGGGAGAAACACCCCACGTACACAAACAGTGTGACCAATAGTAATAGTTTCTTCATAAGATATTTGTTTTAGGTTAGTTCAAAACACGCGGCCAAATTATAATATAATTCCGACAAAGCCAAAAAATTCGAATCTTTTTTGAATCCGCCGGTGCCCATAGGGCATGGATAAGATTCTATTTTTTTGTACTGCCTTCTTTAAAGTTTGTGGCAGCGATGCATAGTTCAGCATAGACATCTTCGCCGAATACTCTGATCAGGGGGGCTTTTAGGAATTCATATACATAGATCCCTTCGGTGTTTCCGCAGTCCTTTGCCGATTGGCATATAGTCAATTCCTGGTAGTTAACCGCCTTAAAACCTGCAAATTGCTTAACTCTCGCAGGAAACAGGTGACATGAAACGGGTTTCCGGAATGCGGTTTTGCCGTCCTTCCATGCTTTTTCTATACCGCACATATATATATTGCCCTCGATTAATGTGTAGGCACACTCCTCGTTGTTTATCAGAGGTGTAACATTTTCATTTTCAAAATCCTTCACACTTGTGCCTTCCCTTTCGACCGAGTTTATTCCTTCCGGCCGCAGATAGGGCCTTACATCCGGCCATATCTGTTCAAGGAGAGTTACTTCATCGTCAGTCAATGGGGCCCCTGAATCGCCATAGCGGCAACAGCTTCCAAGGCAATGATGAAGGTCACATTTGAATTTCTTTTCAAGAATATCAAGACTGAAAATTATATCGCCTATTCGAATCATGAAACTGATATTATCCTAATGTCAAATTCAGGCACTCTTTACCCCCCTCCCAGGGGGGCCGGGGGGTCGCTTAATGTCTAATTCAAGCACTCTTTTACCCCCCTCCCAGGGGGGCCGAGCGTTAAGAAAATGCCTGGTGGTCCGCCAGCTGGCTGAGAAGGAGCCAGCCTGCAGGGGTGGATTGTGGTGGGGGGCAGGCCAGTGCATTCTGTTTGTCTTTTGTGCCTGCATCGGAAGCTAAAACCTTCAAACCAGCGCCTTACCTGTCATCTCTTTCGGTACCTCTATCCCCATTATTGTAAGCAGCGTCGGAGCCACATCCGCGAGGATGCCTTCCCTGATCGAAGTGTAATCATCTGTTAACAATATGCAGGGTACCGGGTTGAGCGAGTGTGCCGTATTGGGTGTCCCGTCTTCATTAAGAGCCTTATCCGCATTACCGTGATCGGCAATTATAAGGACATCATACCCCATGTTTCTGGCAGCATTTGCCACGGCACCTGCACATTCATCCACTACTGCTATCGCCTTCTTTATAGCTTCATATACCCCTGTATGGCCAACCATATCGCCATTTGCGAAATTAAGGCAGATAAAGTCATACTTTCCCAAGTTTATTGCTTTGATCACAGCCTCTTTTACACCGTAGGCGCTCATCTCAGGTTGAAGATCATATGTTGCAACCCTGGGCGAAGGGATCAGGATCCTGTCCTCATTTTTGAAGACCTCTTCACGGCCTCCCGAAAAGAAGAAAGTAACGTGAGCGTATTTTTCAGTCTCGGCAATTCTGAGCTGAGTTTTTCCTTTGGCCGAGAGGATCTCCCCTATTGTATTATCAACGTTATCCTTAGGATAGATTACATGCATACCTTTGAAGGTGGCATCATAGGGCGTCATAGTGCAATAGTACAGAGGCATCGTTTTCATTCCGAATTCAGGCATATCTTTTTGGGTAAGCGCAATTGTAAGCTCTTTGGCCCTGTCGTTCCTGAAGTTGAAAAAAACTACAACGTCGCCTTCCTTAAGCTTTCCGATGGCTTCGCCTTTCCCGTCAACGACTGCAATCGGTTTCATGAATTCGTCGGTAACCTCATTGTCGTATGATTCCCGCATTGCCGATACTATGTCAGTGGTCGGGGTTCCCTTTCCGTTAACTATCAGATCATAAGCTTCCTTTATTCTTTCCCATCTTTTGTCCCTGTCCATCGCATAATATCTGCCTACGAACGATGCTACTTTCGCGTGGGATGTTTTTAGATGTTCGATAAGGTTTTGCATATAACCGACGCCACTCCGCGGATCGGTATCCCTTCCATCGCCGAAACCGTGAATGAACACCTTTTTAAGATCATAGTCACCGGTCATGTCACACAGGTAATAAAGATGCTTGTCAAGTGAATGGACGCCCCCATCGGACAGAAGCCCGAAAAAATGGACCTGCTTGTTATTGTCCCTTGCGTACGAGAAGGCATCGGTCAGCACCTTGTTCTTATTAATAGCTCCGTTTTTGCATTCTTTGTTTATCTTGACAAGATCCTGGTAAATGATCCTGCCTGCTCCGATATTGAGATGCCCGACTTCCGAATTTCCCATCTGTCCTTCAGGAAGGCCGACATCCTCGCCCGAAGCGTGAAGCCTGGAATTCGGATATTTTTTTTTGAATGAAGTGATGTTGGGGGTCGGTACCTGGCTTATGACATCGGCAACTGATCCGTCACCTATTCCCCAGCCGTCGAGGATCATTAACAGGGTTTTCTTATTTTTCATTTTCAAATTATTCAATTGTTAAACAGAAATTAATCAGTCCTTGTTCGTGGGTCAATAAATTTTCGGCCTCAAAAGTAGTCAAATTTGCCGATAAACATTTAACGACCCTCCAACCACCCTGAGAGAGGGGCAGGAAACTGCATTCTGTTTAACCCGGGATTTTAATAATGGCACTCTTTTTTGTCCCCCTCCCAGGGGGTAGTTTACATTTGTCTATAAGCATTTAACAACCCCCCAACCCCCCTGTGAGGGGGGCATATCAGTGCATTCTGTTTGGCTTTTCTGCCTTTATAGGGAGCCTTATAATGGTACTTTTCGGTCTTCCGGCTTCGGGCTTCGTGCTTCAGTCTTACCTGATTTCCCTGATGATGATCTTGAAATCCGATTCAGGGCAGGTTTTCTCGTATGCGATATCGCGGCCGACATAAGCAATCCATTCCTCCGGAGTAAAGTTCCTTGTGACATACGAGCATCCATCGGCTGCGAATAGGTCAGCATAAGCAGGCCGCCTCCGGATCTCCGGTTTTCCCTCTATACCAGCCGATAAAATCACTTCGCCGTCGGGACTGAATTCGAAGGTAACCACCAGCCCGTTATTGTTTCCAAAGCTGACAGGCAGGCTCGTCAGATCACCGGTGTCCCACAGTTTCAGCGTGCCATCACTGCCTGAAGTGGCCATCTGCTTCTGCCTGTTGTTAAAACGTATATTGCTGACTTCGCCAGGATGGGCTCGGAATTCCGAGATCATTGATTTTGATCCGGCATCCCAGAGCTCGACCATTCCGTCATCGTAACCTACTGCAACCTCCTCCTCTCCGGGCTTGAACCTGATTGTCCTGATGGTCCTTCCCTCCGAACCGATTGTAAACCGCTCAGCATTCTGCCCAGGATTCCAGACCACTGCCTGCCCGTTGCTGCCAACTCCTGCAATATACCTGTTATCAGACGAGAGATCAATCGAGGTCACCTTTGCCATAGTTGTCGTCAATTCGACGGATGCTTTGGTTGAGAGATCCCACTTTAGCACCTTTCCGTCAAGCGCCGCTGAATACAGGTACCTGCCATCAAAGGAGAAGACGAGAGATCTGATCTTACCTGAATGCCCCTTAAGTTCATATTCTGGAATGCTGCCCTGAAGAGGTATCATTTTAATCCCTGCACTTTCACCTCCGCATGCAAGCCAGCCGGCGTCAGGACTTACTGCAAGTACATCGATCACTTCAGAATTCGAATAAACGACCTGGAAGCTATTTGCCTTGCTGTCGAGATCCCATTTAAGGACCTTCCCCTCGGAATCAGCTGTAAAAAATTCTTTCTTTCCCGGTACAAAGGCTATGCTGCTGACCTGTCCCGAATAACCGGTGAAACTCCTGAGGAGAGCGCTTCCATTAAGCTTTGCGAGGTTATACATGCCTTCGTATATATCGGGGTCGTTGGTTTTGCCCCTATTGTTCCTGTTGAAGAGATATGCCTGGTAAGCAAGGAGGGCCTGAAGATCCTTCTCTCCTTTCATCTGCAGCGACCTCAGCGACATAGATTTTGAGATCGACAGCATCCGCTGGCGCTGCATTTCATCCTTTGCCTCAGCTACCGATCTGGCTGTCTTAATTGCGGTTTCCGATTCAGCGTGGGCTGTCATTGCCTCCCTTTCAGCTGCCTGATAGTCCTGTTCAGCTTTTTCGCGCAGCAGCCTTTCCTGGTTTTGCTTCCTGGTGGCTTCGCTTGCAATAGAATCCGATTCGACAGATCGTTTGATAGCGATTGTTGCATAATGACCGGCAGCATCCTTCTCGGCTGTAATTTCCTCCATCATTCTTTCAGCCATCCGCCTCCGGTTGTCGGCCGAAAATTTCGACACCAGGGCACCGATTGTGATCAGTGCAGTAATTACTGCCAATCCTCCTGTGATCGAAGTAAAGATCCTTGTTCTCCTGAGCCTCCACCTTTGCTGGCGTGCTTTTCTTTCTTCCGCTTCAGCGAATTCCTTTTCACTTGTGCGAAGGTAAACCATTGCCCTTTCAAAGGCAGGATTGTATTTCTGAGCCCACCACAGGTCAGGATTGTTCTTTTCGCGCCAGTCGATGGCAAGCTGAAGGTCGGGTGGTTTAAGCAAACCTGTTTTCCCCTGCTGATACAATGCAGAAGCCTCTGACAGATGCAGATATAATTCTACAGACTGGTTCTCCTCGTTCACCCACATTTTAAGCCGGTCCCACAGGGTGATCAGGCTTTCATGGGAAAGGTCGATAATTGAATCATCATTAAGTGCAACAGTGCTGTCGGGGTTAAGTAGAAAGATTGACGGATCCCTGTATTTGTCAATTACCTCAAAAAGTTCCTCCCCGGTGCAGTGGATGGCTGATCTTATAGTCCTGACGTTTGAAGGATACCTTATCCCTTTGTTATCTGAACCCTTTCCGGTGATGATCTTAAATAGCTTCTCACAGATCACTTTTGATCCATTCGACAATGACCCATATATCTCGTCAGCATGGCGCGAAATAGCGCCCTTCACTGTTCCTATTGAATTATAGTCATCGAATCCGATAGGCCTGCCCGGCTCATCAAGCTCCTTCCAGCTTTCCCATGTCCTCATCAGGGCATGCTGGAGCAAGGGCAATTGTTCGACCACGTCAATGACTTCATCCGTCATATGGGCAACGAGCGCCGGGTCGATAGCAGCTCCTGCCCTTTTTACCGGACCCTCAATGACTTCGCGCACATTGTCGCGGGTCATTTTGGGTAAAAGGTAATTCGAATTGTTAATGATCTGCGTAAATCCCTTATGATGAGCACACTCAGCCAGGAGGTCAGACCTGATGGCCACTGCAAGGTAAAACCCCGGGGCAGAATCAAGGATTGCCCGGGTCAGAAGATTCAGGAATGCCGGTGTTTCCCTGTTGAGCCCTGTACCTGTTTCGGGCTGACCATATCTGAACAACTGCTCAAGCTGGTCAATCACCAGCAATATTTTTGAATCCTTTTTCAGGTGCAGAAGAGAAAGAATATCCGGGATACCTTTTGTACTCTCTTTCAGTAATCCCCTTATAGTGCCTTTATATTCATTATCCGGAAACGCTACGGAAATTGCTTCAGCCAGGCTGTCAAACGGATTACGGCCGGGATTCATCATTACAATTTTCCATGACTGGAAATCCTCCTGCGACAATTTCCTGATCGCCGGGATCAATCCGCATCGGATCAGTGACGATTTGCCGGTTCCCGACGCCCCTATCAGTGCCACGAACCGGTTCTCAATCACCTTCCTGGCGATCTCTTCGCTTTCTCCCTGCCGGCCAAAAAAGAAATCGGCATCACCGGGAGTATACGGTCGCAATCCGGGGAAAGGATTGAAATTTTCGTCTTTTGTCTCTGAAGCCATAGGCTGTTTAAAATTATGCCGGAAGTTTATTCCTCATGTTCGTCAATATATCCGAATAACCCGAATGAGCTACCGGGGTACATCGTGTTGAATTCCCTGACTGCACTGAGGGGCAGTTCATAAAAGAACGATTCGCCCTTCGGTTCAGTATGTTCTCTCCTGCCGGAATCTTTATAAATCACCTTAACCGACATTTCCTTTCCTGGACCAACTGTCCAGATTATCGAACCATCGTCGGCGCGTTCGGGGATGCCCCTCAAATCCCTCGAGAACTCAAGGCTTTCAGCCAGCACAAGTAATTCATCCTCGATGATCCTGTCAAAGCATGAGGCAAGGAACCGCGTTTTTTCATAAAGCAGCTCATTGCTGTCTGTTTCCCCTGAAATGATTCCGTCAAGCTTTCTCTTTGAGGATTCGGGTATGCGGTCCGATGTAGTTTTATAAAGGCTTATGCCCGAGCGCGCCATGAGCCTGGTTGCCTCCTCCCGCAGAATTTCTTCGGGACTGAATAAAAGCGCCGCAACCGATTCGCCAAGCTCCCTGGTCTCTATTCCCGGAACGATCCTGAGAGCGCTCGATTTTGTCCAGATGCCCAACAGGTTATAATCACAGTTAATTATGTCTTCAAGCAGGTCCCTGTAACCGGGGATATCCATGGGAAAATAATGCTGAAGCTTTTTGTTTATCCTTTTTTCTGCAATGGCTCGGGACATATTCTCTTTCCCGTGGTTTGAACTGTTACCAAATATCAGTTGAGTAAGCTCAGGTATAGCCTTGCTTACAAGGTCATGCCCGGCTTTTGATGCTGCGTTGTCTCCCTGGCCGTAGACAATGTGCAGGAGGTTTAAAAGGTAATCTTTCCATCTGTTATATTCCTTGTCCATTTCCTTCAGCAGGCGAGGTTCATTATTCATCTCAAGGGTGATTTTCCCCGAATTTATCCATGTCAGGGTCTCGAATACCCCGAAAATAATGTCGTGCAGATGCTCTCTTTCCTGATCATTCGGACCGTAACCGCATTTAACAAGTGCACATGCCCCTACTTCCCTTATCTGCCTTGAATTTGACCCGAGCCGTTCAACCAGGAATGACATGTTCTCTTTTGGGCAGGTCCTTGAAAAAAGCCTGAGAACTGCTATTGACGTATTAATATTACCTGAAGATCTGAGATAAAATCTGTTTATCTCCTTAATTGCTGAACTGCCCAGTGCTTCCAGAGCATTAATGGCATCTTCCTCCAGACCCGGGATATTAAGGCATTCGCAGACCTCCTGTGACATGTCGGCCAATTTGAATTTGGCTATAAGAAAGAGTGCCAACCGTTTAATTATGATAGATTTATCACGCAACAGCCGGAGTATCTCAGTTGTCTGGGGGAATCTTGCTCCTGCAAGTATCTTCCTGGCTTCCAATGCTTTTTCCTGTTCAGATGAAACACCTGCCCTGGTGCCTGATGGCGGCCATTCCTCAATGGTCTCGGCTGCTTCCGAAGCTTTCTGCCGGAGGCTTTCACTCAAGCCAGAATTTGCCGTGATCTTCCCAAGTACGGGGAGCATGTTGATGTCGTGGGTGATGCGGGAATATTCAAATAATTCGCTGAAGAACCATTTGTTGGAGATATTGTCCAGAACTGAAAGATTTCCGGTTATCAGGTGGTAGAGATTAGTCCTGAAAAGGGTTTTTCCTGAAAACCTGCTTTTCAAATTTCCCCATTCTGCTGATGTGGTTAATACTTCTTTCTTTTGAACGGGGAGTGTCAGAGGCTTGTTTGCCATAGGACCGGAAGTATTAAATGATCATCCTAAATTAAGAAATTAAAATCAATATTCACCCATCCACATGTTTCCTGACTTCTGAATACAAATCAGCCATACCCCCGACTGACGGATCAGCGATAATCCTGGCTTTCAGGTACCATTTTTCCCGTTCATCCAGTTTCCTTTCAATAAATCCCAGCAACTCATCTTCCTTCATACCCTTCAGCAGGGGCCGCGTACTTGTTGAATGAGACAATCTGTTCCGGAGTTGTTCAGGAGTCATTTTAAGATAGACAGTCAGGCCGCTGCTGACCATAAGGTCCATGTTCACTGAATAGCATGGAGTGCCGCCGCCGGTTGATATAACAGCATGTTCGGCACTGATCGCTTCACGCAGAGTTTCGGATTCAAGCCGGCGGAACCAGTCTTCCCCCTCGCCTGAAAAGATCTGAGTTATTCTTTTTCCTGCTTTTTCCTCAATTTTTTGATCCAGATCAATGAAAGTCCATCCCAGCTTTGACGCAAGCTTCTTTGCTGTGGTCGATTTGCCGCTGCCCATGAATCCTATCAGGAATATTTTGTCAAAATGCTCCATCAAAGCTCCAATGTCATTTGTGCAGGGTCGGACCGGATTCCTCTTGAAGGCGGTTCTTCCTTTTCTTCGTCAGGGGGCGGGGGCGCTTCCTTCTTTACTACCGGCCCGATCTCCTCAATATTGTCAACCATGTAACTGGTAAGCCGCTTGCCCTTCGCCTTATAGCTTTTTATCCCGATGAATTCGGCAACCTCAATGATCTCATTTTCACGGTCCTTGTGCTTGCCGCCAAAATGTATCTCGAACCGGGGGTACTCAACTTCAGTGATACTTAACAGCTTCGATTCGGGACTTTCGCTGATAAAGCACAGAGGCTTTTCGGATTCCTCAATTATGAACCGTTTAATATAGTGATATTGCTGTTCGTCATCCCAGTAAAGCACTGAATAAACAGTCCCTGGACGATACTTTTCAATTATCAGTATGTTGTCTTCAAAATGATTCGAGAGATCAAATCCAGTCACCCTGAAGTATCCGTTCTTTGTGATTACAAGTATCTTGTCGTCAGCACTGAACTCTCCGAGGAATAATCCTCTCCCGTCAACATTGAGCCTGAATACTGCATCATCGAACCAGATCTTTCTTCCGCCAAGGGTTGAAAGTCCTTTTTCCTTAAGACTTATCCGTTGCACGGGATTTTTGGTCAGGATATTCCCCATCGACGATTTTCCCTTAATGGCAAGCTGGCCGAAATCAAACTCGAAGACCATCTTCTTGAGCCTTGCCTTCGGCTTGTGGTGTACCTTTATTACCTCGGCCTCACCGTTGGGATTAGCGCTGAAATAAACAATTTTCGAGCCTGCGGTCCCATGTGTAAGATTATATTCCTTATCACGGGTAAGACCTGTGATTGAACAACGCTTTACCATCATCGGACCATCTTTACCATCCTGGTAGACGATATTATATATGGTGCGCTCATCATTTTTGAGGAATACCCGGGCATAGACAATATCATTGCCCACAAAGACCTTGTCAGCCACTTTGGTAATAAGATATCCCCCATCCTTCCTGATAACTATAATATCATCAATATCTGAACATTCGCACACAAACTCGTCCTTTTTCAGGCCTGTTCCCAAAAAACCTTCCTTATAATTGATATAAAGCTTCGCATTGTTGGCAACCACTTTAGTGGCAAGTATTGTATCAAAGCTGCGGATCTCCGTTTTCCGTTCTTTTCCCCTGCCGTATTTTTTCTTGATCTGTCTGAAATAATTTATGGAAAAGGGTATGATGTTCCGGAGATGGTTCTTTACTTCTTCCAGCTCTGTCTCAATGCCTTTGATATGCTCATCAGCTTTTTTAGCGTCATATTTCGATATCCTCTTTATCTTTATCTCGGTCAGCCTGATGATATCGTCCCTTGTTACTTCGCGCAGCAATCTCTTTTTAAAAGGCCGGAGCCCTTCATCGATGGCGCTGATCACCGCTTCCCAGGTTTCGCATTCCTCAATATCCCTGTATATCCTTTCCTCGATGAAGATCTTTTCGAGGGATGAGAGGTGCCATTCCTCCCCCAGTTCCTTCAGCCTGATCTCCAGCTCAGTGGTAAGCAGCTTTACAGTATTGTCGGTTGAAAAGCGAAGGATATCGCTGACTCCCATGAAGGAAGGTTTACTGCCCGATATTACACAGGTATTCGGCGAAATGGAGTATTCGCAGTCGGTAAGGGCATAAAGTGCATCGATAGTCTTGTCGGGCGAAACACCGGGCATCAGATAGACAACTATTTCAACGTTTGCCGAAGTGTTGTCGTCTATTTTCTTTATCTTGATCTTTCCCTTGTCATTCGCCTTAATGATCGACTCGATCAGGCTCGGTGTGGTTTTGCCATAAGGGATCTCGGTGATTACCAGCGCCTTCTTGTCGATCTTTTCTATTTTGGCACGTACCTTTACCACACCTCCCCTCTGGCCGTCATTGTATCTCGAAACATCTATCATTCCGCCGGTAGGAAAATCAGGATAAAGAAAGAAATCCTTGCCCATAAGGTAGTCGATTGACGCATCAATGATCTCATTGAAATTATGAGGAAGGATCTTTGAAGCGAGACCCACAGCAATTCCCTCAACACCAAGGGCGAGGAGAAGCGGGAATTTAACCGGCAATGTAACAGGTTCCTTGTTCCGGCCGTCGTAGGATAGTTTCCATTCTGTTGTTTTCGGATTGAAAACCACTTCAAGGGCAAATTTAGAAAGCCTCGACTCAATGTATCTCGGTGCCGCAGCGCCGTCGCCGGTAAGTATGTTGCCCCAGTTACCCTGGGCATCAACAAGAAGATCTTTTTGTCCAAGCTGAACAAGGGCATCACCGATTGATGCATCACCGTGCGGGTGAAACTGCATTGTATGGCCTATGATGTTTGCCACCTTGTTGTAGCGTCCGTCATCCATCCTTCTCATTGAGTGAAGGATACGGCGCTGGACTGGTTTAAGCCCGTCATTCAGGTGCGGAACGGCACGCTCGAGTATTACATATGAAGCATAATCGAGAAACCAATCCTGGTACATTCCCGACAATGCCGTTACCGAATGAAGGGCAGCAGGACCATGGGGAGTATCCTCAATACCCTCGGGATTATTTATATCAAGTTCCTGATCTTCCATAACTTAACCTGCATCCTTAAACTGGGTTATTTCTCTTCCGTAACAAGGTCTTCTTCAACCCTCAGGTTTTCGATAATGAAGTCCTGCCTGTCAGGAGTGTTCTTTCCCATGTAAAATTCGAGGTAGCCGTTCACCGCATCATTTTTCTTCATCCTTACCGGTTCGAGCCTCATGTCCTTACCGATGAAATGCCCGAATTCATCAGGAGATATTTCTCCAAGGCCTTTGAACCTTGTTATTTCCGGATCAGGACCAAGGGCTTTGATAGCCTTTGCTCTTTCATCAGGAGAGTAGCAGTATCGTGTTTCCTTCTTATTCCTTACCCTGAAAAGCGGAGTCTGAAGTATATAAACATGGCCCTTCTTAACGAGATCGGGGAAGAACTGAAGGAAGAATGTCAGCAGAAGCAACCGGATATGCATTCCGTCAACATCTGCGTCAGTGGCAATCACAACGTTATTGTACCTGAGGTCATCTATCCCGTCCTCAACATTGAGAGCAGCCTGAAGCAGGTTGAACTCCTCATTCTCATAAACAATTTTCTTTGTCAGGCCGAACGAGTTGAGGGGCTTGCCTCTCAGGCTGAATACGGCCTGAGTCTCCACATCACGCGACTTGGTTATCGAGCCGCTTGCCGAATCTCCCTCTGTAATGAAGATGGTGGATTCAAGCTTTCGGGCATCATTTGTATTATAATGTATCCTGCAGTCCCTCAGCTTTTTGTTGTGCAGACTGACCTTCTTTGCCCTGTCCCTGGCGAGTTTCTGTATTGATGAAATGGCTTTCCGTTCCTTTTCAGAGTCCTGTATCTTTTTGAGAATTATCCTGGCAGTTTCCGGATTTTTATGAAGATAATCATCCAGCTGTTTTTTGATGAATTCATTAATGAAGTTCCTGACAGACGGCCCCTCAGGTCCCATATCCTTAGATCCCAGCTTGGTCTTTGTCTGGGATTCAAAGATCGGTTCTTCGACTTTGATAGCGATGGCGGCGATTATTGATGACCTGATATCGGACGGATCGTAGTCTTTCTTGTAGAAATCCCTGATGGTTTTCACGAAGGCCTCCTTGAATGCAATCAGGTGGCTGCCGCCCTGGGTTGTATTCTGGCCGTTCACGAAACTGTAATAGTCTTCGCCGTACTGCAGCCCATGGGTAAATGCAACCTCAATATCCTCGCCTTTCAGATGGACAACCGGATAAATGCCTTCCTTGTTCATGTTGTCATTCAGCAGGTCAGCAAGGCCATTCTTTGAAAAGAATTTGTTTCCGTTAAAATAAATTACAAGTCCCGCATTCAGGTATACGTAGTTCTTCAGCATCGAATCAACGTATTCCGAAATATAGAAATAGTTCCCGAACATTGATTCGTCAGGCTGAAAGATGACCTCCACTCCGTTCTCCTCCGTTGTCGGCGTTATGGGATAGTCCTTTACAGTGATCCCGTGTTCAAACTCGCTGAACTTGATCTGTCCATCACGCACCGACCTGATGACAAACCGGCTCGACAGGGCGTTAACGGCTTTCACTCCGACTCCATTAAGGCCCACTGATTTCTTGAACGCCTTCGAATCGTACTTTGCCCCGGTATTCATCCGCGAAACAGCCTCTGTCACTTTTCCTAAAGGAATACCTCTTCCGTAATCGCGGATCCTTACCTCCTGGCCATTGATCGAGACATCAATCTTCTTCCCGAAACCCATCATGTGTTCATCGATCGAATTATCCATCACCTCTTTAATCAGCACATATATGCCGTCATCCTGCGATGAACCGTCACCCAGCTTCCCGATGTACATACCCGGCCTCAGCCTGATATGCTCACGCCATTCAAGGGTCTTGATATGTTCTTCAGAATATCCAACAACCGACATTTTGCAGAATTTTGCGCAAATATAGTCATTTACGCAAGTTCAGGTTTCTAAATTTTTCAACAACGAAGGAGAATTATGAGCACCTGAAAACAGACGCAAAAAGATGTTCCGTAATATTTATCTGATTAGTTGATAATTACATCCGGTATATTTTTGTTGATAAATGACAGGCTCAGGCAATGCCCATTTGCTTCATAAGGAGAGCCGCATTCATTTTATGGGTAATCCCGTCGCGAAGGATATAATCGAACATGATCTTTTCCCCGTCAATCTCTATTTCAAAACACTTATTCACCACATTGAGGGGAAATTCATTTTCCATCTCCCCAAGTGATATATCATGCGTGGCAATAAGGCCTGTTGCTCCGGCATCAATTACCCGTCTGAGGAAAAGCTTTGATCCCATACTTTTATCTGTTGAATTGGTGCCCTTCAGGATTTCATCGAGTATGAAAAGTATGTTATCGCCCTTTTCAAGCCTCTCCTTAAGGACCTTAAGCCTCTTCAGCTCAGCATAGAAATACGACTCGTTCTGGCTGAGCGAGTCTGTTGTACGCATGCTTGTGAAAAGTTTTGCGGGTCTCAGATTCATCTTTTCAGCGCATACCGGGGCACCGGCCATGCCCAGGATCATATTTGCGGCAACAGTGCGCAGGAATGTGCTCTTGCCTGCCATATTGGCACCGGTAACGATGACAACCCTGCCCTCGCCAATTGTGAAATCATTATCAATCCTTACCCCTCTCCTCAAAAGCGGGTGGCCCATTTTTACAGCCTCAAGTACCAGGCTGCCGTCGGTTATTCGGGGATAACAATAATCCGGATCATTAAATGCATAATTAGCTAAACTGTTGAGAGCATCGGTAACTCCTAAAAGATTTAGCCAGACCGGAAGGTCAGAAGCTGCAGAAGACCTCCATTCTTCAAGCCTCCGGATACAGTGGAAATCCCACAGGAACAGCCCGTTCAGGATCAATCCCACAAACAGGTTGAGCCTGCTGTCGAATGCCTGTATGATCCGCTCCAGCGCTCTGATCTTTCCCACTACTGAATCGTTGTCTGCCCAGATCTTCTTCCTGATCCCGGCCATGAGCGAAGATTCGAACTCCTCCTTTTCAAAGGAGCCTGCGAGATGGCCCACAGACGACAGGAGAAGGTGCTTCTGTGAAACCCTGAGATGTATTTTGTTTATCTTTTTCAAAAAAACTCCGATCAGACTGAGATTGACAATAAACAATAAAAGGAATAAATTAACCGGAAGCAGTCCTGCGATCACAAGAATAAGGCTGATCAGAGTTGCTGACGGCAACATGAACGATAACAGCCTGAAAAGACCCGCAGTTAAGAACATTTCATCTTCTTTAAGCCATTCCCTGAGGCTTCCGATCGTTTCCTCGTCAAGTTTTTTGTTCATACCGTACGCCATGAACTGCTGGCGCCACTGGAGCCTGGAGGAAAGATCCCTTATTGCTTCCTGCCTCGAATGGATCTCATTTCTGATGCTGTAAGGATCGGAAAGCCATTCTGCAAGGATCGCCCTGCCCCAGCCCGTCACAGTCCGGTTAATGTACCTGAATAACGAATCCTGCCCGAACAGGTCGATGTCACCTGAAAAATCATGATCCGGATCGATGAAGTCCGTGCCCCCGTCAAATGCGGTATTATCGCCATTCAGGCTATTTATTTCGTTGCTGTTGATGTTGATCAGATTTTCGGTGACTGCAATTTTTTCAGCATACTGATGCGATCTTCTTACAAGAAAAAGAAATGAAACGATTGTCACCAACAGGAGCAGGATCCCTGAAATTAAAGAATGACCGAATGCAACGGCAGTCAGGATGCCTCCCCCGGCAAATGCCAGAAGCCTGAGCAGTGAAACTGCCAGCTGATGTTTTTTTAGAAGGGCAAGTTGCTTTTCATAACCTGACTTAAGGTCATTATAGGTCTTTCTTATTTCTTCCTGGGTCATATCAGATAATTAATGCAGTTACTCTGAAAACCGATTTTTTTGTATAAAAATCCGGGGCCCTGGTCTCAAAATTCCAGGTCCAGCTCATTGTGTGTTCCGATTCAGGAAGTTCTGCCAGCAGCGATCTGATCTCATTTATCCTCCCGGACGATTCAGTCTCCACTTCAGCAATGTCGGAAATCAGGACCGACCGGTGTTTCAACAGAAAGGAAAGGTGCTTCTCCTGAATTAGTTTCCTGAACCCTGTAATTGCAGACATATCTGCAGAAGACTTTTTCCTGAGCAACCTTAACGGTATTGTTTCGAGCTGGGTAATGATGTTAAGCGAGACCACCATGCCAGGATCGTACTGCGGCTGATATTCGCTGACATCAATCGATCCGAAGGTCCGCAGCTTATTCAGGAATGTCCGGTGTCCTGCTTTTTTCCAGACCTCCGAAATCAACCCTCCCGTAACATCATCCTCCCTTAAAATCACATTCTTTAGTCCGGCAACCTGGCTTTTAACTTCCGGCGGATGGACAATATCAACAAGGTTGACGGTAGTAGCGCGCTCAGCAAGTTCCGTTAACGGGACATCCAGCAACCAGCCGCTCCCCAGCACTGTTATCACCGATGGTTTGATAATGTCAGCGGCGTCAAGTATAAATTTCCTGCAGTTTTCAAGGTGGCTGCTCCATCCTCCTTCCTGATTCAGGTGACGATATATAAGCCCCTGCTGGTAATCATAATATCCCATCCTGTGGAGCATAAGCCTGTATGAGACGTTGGAGGTCATTCTTTTACTGTTTGCGTATATCATGCAGAATGTCGCCCATCCTCTTTTTGAAAACCGCCGCAAGCGCATCCGGATCGCCCGTGCCAAAATTGCGGGGAAGCACAGGATCCAGTACCCTGATCATTATGTTATGCCCTGTTTTGAAAACAAATCCATGTTTTGGCAGAACGCTCCCGGTACCATCAATAAGGATCGGCAGGATAGGCCGGCCGGTTTCAAGTGCAAGCTGGAAAGCTCCTCTTTTAAAAAATCCTAATTCGCCATCCTGTGACCTTGTACCTTCAGGGAACAGCATCACTGACATGCCTTTTTTAAGATGCATGTATGAAATTTCAAGCATTTCTTCCCTACTCTCCGTGTTGTCCCGGTCAACAATGATATATTTTGCCATTCTCAAATACCATCCAAGAACCGGGACTTTCATGTTCTCGATCTTCGATACCCATTTAAAACGGTAGCGGAGGCAGTTGATCATAAGAATGTCGAGCATCGACTGATGGTTGGATATAATGACATAGGTAGTATTCTTCAGTGCTTTTCCCCTTCCCTCGATGCGGATGGTCCAGATCGGGATCAGCCGGCACAGGAAAAAACTCTGATACATCAGCAGCCAGTGAATCAGTCGTCTTTCATGATCGAAAGGCAGTACTAACAGCCAGATGATAAAGGTCAGCGGAAAGAGCACAATTACCCAGGTAATGCCAATCAGCCAGACGATTATTGATTTAAACAGATCCATAAACCACTTTGTTTATCATTTCCGCACCCATCCCCCTCCCAGGGGGATCATAGGGGGTGGTCCATTCCCCCCAACCCCCAGCTTTGTCTACCCCCCAACCCCCCCGGAGGGGGGCTGAGCTACTGAATATCATTTCCGCACCCATCCCCCTCCCAGGGGGATCATAGGGGGTGGTCCATTCCAATATCGGAAGTCTCCCCTCTAACCGCAAATATCAGAAGAATTCAAAAACATCAAGTTCCTCTTCCCTTATATTTTCGTTAAGCAGAACCTTCCAGATATCCTCCACCATATGCCTGCATCCTATCAGCTTTTTCGCGGCTGATGCCAGCTCAGCGGGTTCATTGACGGAGCACTCCCATATGATCCCGTCTTTGACGAACATGGTGCATTCCGATGTGTGACCCTTATATTTGAAGCTGTTTTCAAAATGGTACTCCGGCCCGTATCCATAATTCCATTCCCATGTTGCATATCTCGATTGAGCCAGTGCTCCGGCAGCTGTCAACTGTTCTCCGGTAAGGTTCGCCACGGAGGCTCCGGGGGTATTTTCCAGGAGCCAGTTCATCATAACGGTTTTAAAACCGGAAATGTTTGCAACGTTGCTTCCTACATAGCTTCCTACATAGCTTCCTACATAGCTTTCTACGTTGCTTCCTACGTTGTCTCCAACGTTTTTAACCACGTTGCCGATAACATCTGCAAGGTTCACAACCCGTGACGGATTTGATGCCACGGCCCTTGTATGGTATCCGGAGGTGTCGCGCCTCAGGGCGCGCCGCATCATTTCAAGATCTGTGTCAAATAATAAGGTACCATGATGCAGTACCCTGTTCCTGTAAATATGTTCGGCATTTCCTGAGATCTTCAGTCCGCCGACCGTAAGATCGTTCTTGCCTTCAAAAACTGCCTGAATGCCAAGCGAAGACAGGAAAGCCATCACCGGTTGGGTGTATTTACTGAAATCGATCTGCTTTCCCGGCTGACTGTTCATTATGAACGAAAAATTCAGGTTGCCCCTGTCGTGGTACACAGCGCCTCCTCCGGAGATCCTGCGAAGAAGAGGTATATTATGGGCGGAAATGAACCTTGTATCTGCTTCCCTGTGAGCTACCTGGTGCTTACCAATTATGACCGAGCTTTCATTTACTCCGAGGATCAGGAATTCATCAGTTGTATTTTCAAGCAGGAACTGATCAACCGCAAGGTTGAAAAACGGGTCTGTAGTTTCGAGGCTGATGCAGTACATTTCTACTTTGCCGAAATCTTTAATAATCCATCAACGGCTACGCCGGTGAGAGAACCGGAAACAGCGGAGTTGCACCTGCTCAGTGTGCCGGGTTAAAATATGCCCTGTGCTGAAGCACCTTCCTGTCGGTCAATTCATAAAGTTTATACATTGTCCAGCCAAGGAGGAGTCCCACGAGCGAGCCGAAAAGCACATCTCCGGGATAGTGTACACCAAGATAAACCCTGCTGTAACTGATGACCGCAGCCCAGATGATCATAAACACCGAATACCACCTTCTTCTGATCAGGAGAAGAGTCAGCATAGCGACATTGAACGTATTTGCAGCGTGAGACGATACAAAACCGTACAATCCTCCACAGGTGCCGTTAACAATATGTACGAGTCCCTGCAATTCAGGATCATGACATGGCCGGAGGCGGTCGACGCTGTTCTTTATAAGAACTGAGATCTGGTCGGATAGGGTAATGGCCACTGCAATAAAAAGGATAATTATTAGGAATTTCCTTCTGTATCTGAAGCCCAGATAAATGAGTATCGCCAGATAGAGTGGCACCCATACACTTATAAGGCTCATAAAACTCATGATTTTGTCCCAGATTGGCGAATGGGCTGAATTGATGAATAAAAAAATCTGCTGGTCGAGGTGTTCGGCGTTTTCAAGCATGGTCATCAGTAGTTGTTAAGCATTTTCCAGATCACCTCCTTAAGTTTTGGAATGCCCTGGCCTGTTATTGAAGAGATGAATACATAGGATAAGGGAGGCAGTTCCTTTCTGATTTCTTCCTTAAGCTCCTCGTCGAGCAGATCTGATTTCGAGATAGCAAGTGCTCTCAGCTTGTCAAGGAGTTCGGGATTATATATTCTAAGCTCGTTAAGTAAGATGTTGTATTCCTCAGAAATATTTTTGCTGTCCGCAGGAATAACAAACAGCAGCATCGAATTCCTTTCAATATGCCTCAGAAACCTGAGGCCCAGCCCTTTTCCTTCGTGCGCACCTTCAATAATGCCCGGAATGTCGGCCATTATGAATGATTTTTCACCATGGTAGGGGACAATCCCGATGGAAGGCACCATAGTAGTAAAGGGATAGTCTGCGATTTTTGGTTTTGCAGCCGATACAACTGAAAGGAGGGTTGATTTTCCGACGTTCGGGAATCCGACAAGTCCCACATCGGCAAGTATTTTCAGCTCAAGGATGAATGTGCCCTCTATGCCCGGCTCGCCCGGCTGGGCATACCGGGGGGTCTGGTTGGTGGGTGACTTGAAATGGGTATTGCCCTGTCCGCCACGCCCTCCTTTTGCAAGTATCTTTTCGTCATCGTGGGCCGTTATCTCGAACAATACCTCGTCTGTCAATTCATCCCTTGCAACGGTGCCCAGGGGAACATCAACGATCACATCGTTCCCATCGGCACCAGTGGATTGCTGGCGACCTCCCGGTTTGCCGTTCTCTGCAAAGATATGGCGACGGTACCGGAGGTGGAGTAAAGTCCACATCTGACTGTTGCCCCTTAGGATCACATGTCCTCCCCTTCCGCCGTCGCCGCCGTCAGGTCCGCCTTTAGGGATGAACTTCTCCCTTCGCAGATGCGCCGATCCCGCACCGCCCTTTCCCGAGCGGCAGTAAATCTTTACATAATCAACAAAATTCGATCCTGCCATTTATTAATATTTCTTATACTCCGGCGCCGGCAGGCTAAAGGAATTTCTTTATGAAATCCGAAAGCCTTTCAAATATCTCGTCAATTGTACCCATCCCATTAACAGGCTGGTAAATACCCCTCTTCGTGCAATATTCGATTATCGGTTCCGTCTTTGCCCTGTACACCTCTATCCTGTTCTCAATCACCGCCGGATCGCGGTCATCAGGTCTGCCCGACTGGTCAGCCCTCAGGGCCAGTCTTTTGACCAACTCGACATGACTGACATCCAGTACAAGCATGCTGTCGATCTTCATTCCCCTCTCGTTAAGCATCTTTTCAAGTGCAATAGTCTGTGCCACAGTTCTCGGGAATCCGTCAAAGAGAAATCCGGAGGTTTTCCCTGAACCGTCAATCCGGGAGGCAATCATTTCAATAACAACCTCATCGGGGACAAGTTCACCCGTCGACATGATTGAACTCATCCTTTTTCCGAGGTCAGTGCCTGATGCGATTTCAGCCCGAAGCATATCGCCCGTTGAAAGATGTGTCAGATTGAATTTCTCAGCCAGCCTGACTGACTGGGTTCCCTTACCCGAACCGGGAGGGCCAAAAATCAGGAAATTTACCATAAAACAAAACTTTTTATTAAACTACTAATTTATAAACTGAAGGCAGGTTGCGGCCGAACCCGTCATAATCGAGGCCGTAACCAATCACGAAATCATTGGGTATTTCAAAGCCCAGGTAGTCGATGGGAATGCTTTTCTTATACGCAGCCGGCTTGAGGAGCAGGGCTGCTATCCTGACGCTTTTTACATTTCTGATCACAAGGTTCTCGACTGTATATTCAAGCGTGCTGCCGGTATCAACAATATCTTCTATGATTATAACCATCTTCTGGCTCAGATCCTCGTTCCACCCTATCAGCTCCCTTATTGCACCTGAGGAGCTGGTTCCCTGGTAAGACGCCAGCTTAATGAATGTGATCCGTGCCTTCAGATTGATCCTTTTGAAAAGATCACAGGCGAACATGAAAGCACCGTTCAGAATCCCGACGAACATCACTTCCTGTCCGGCATAATCCCTGTTAATGGTTTCAGCTAATTCAATTATCTTTTTCTGGATTTGTTCAGCGGAAAGGTATTCCCTGAATGTTTTATCGAGGATCTTGATTTCTTTCATTGTGCTGATTGTTGAAATACAATGCTGTGCGAAAATATGAAAATAATAGCTTACTTTTGTTTATGCCGGCTGGCTAAATTAAATTTACCCGGATGGAAGCACTTGTTAGCATTATTATGGGCAGTACTACCGACCTGCCAGTCATGGAAAAAGCTGCTCAGATACTCAATGAGTTCAGGATACCTTTTGAGATGAATGCCCTTTCGGCTCACAGAACCCCGGAGGAAGTCGGAAAATTTGCAAGGAATGCGGCGCCAAGGGGGATAAAGGTGATTATTGCAGCCGCAGGTATGGCAGCTCATCTTCCGGGTGTGATAGCAGCATTAACTCCCCTTCCTGTGATAGGGGTACCGATAAAAGCATCGCTTGAAGGACTTGATTCAATCCTGTCGATCCTCCAGATGCCCCCGGGGGTCCCGGTTGCCACCGTAGGGATCAATGCAGCACAGAATGCCGCGATCCTCGCGGCTCAGATCATCGGGACGGGCGATGAAAAGGTAATGAAAGCAGTTTCGGACTACAAGGAAAAGCTGAAGGAAAAGATCGTGGAGGCAAATGAGGAGCTGAAGAAGGTGAAGTACCCGTATAAGACGGACTGATTGCAGCCCCCCAACCCCCCTGAAGGGGGGCTAAGAAACTGATTCCCATTTCGGCACCCCAAAAATATTTTCCGTTTGCGGGTAAGGAATCAAAATCTTTTGTTTATATTGCATACGGAATAAATGAAACAGTTTGTGCTCGCTGCGTAAAATATCTGTTTCGCTTTTACTTGTTTTCCTTTCATTGACTGCCTCGGGTGGTGATCCTTATTTCTTACCCGCAGGGGCAGCCGAAGCCGGGATGGGCTATTCATGCGTGGCAGGATCAGGTTTCTGGGCAGCATTCCATAATCAGGCGATCCTTGGAGAAGTCCGGTACTCAGCTGCCGGCATCAGCTATATTAACAGGTTTGGCATCAGCGAGCTGGGAACAAGATCGGCAGCTATCATCATGCCATCCGGGAGAGCCGCTGTGGGAGGGATCTTCAGCCATTCGGGGTACCGCGATTTCAGGCGGTTATCAGCAGGTGTCGCCTGCGGAATGCCGATTACAGCAAAGATCGCCGGAGGAATCCAGATAGATTACCTTTCGGAAAAGACGTGGGGTGAATATGGCGCAAAACAGTTGCTCACGTTCGAGGCTGGAGTGCTGATATCTTCGTCAGAAAAAGTCAGATTCGGGATCCACCTGTTTAACCCTCTTCCCGGATCAATCAGGAAGACAAGGCTCCCGTCTTCAATCAGGGCGGGCGTCGGAGCCGGACTCAGCAAATCACTCTTTGTTACAGCTGAAGTGACAATGAGTACGGGCAGGCGGCCGGATTTAAGGACCGGAATGGAATACAGGATCGGAGAAAACCTTCAGGTCAGGGGCGGTTTCTGCACTGAAAGTACATCGTTCAGCTTCGGTGTCGGATACAGGGTAAAATCGATTATTGTTGACTTTGCCGCAGCAAGCCACGAAAGGCTGGGGATTACTTCGGTGGCGTCGGTGATCTTTAAGATAGGCACTCGGAAAAGCATTTAACTACCCCCCAAGCCCCTCTGGGAGGGGGGTATATTAGTGCCGGCAAGAGGCTTTGCGGGCTGGCAAGAGCTTTAATCGACCCCCTTAAAGCCCCCCCGAGAGGGCGGCAAAAAAGTGCTGGCAAGAGGCTTTATCTGCATAAGATGAGTAGATTAATTCAGATATTAATTCTGGTTTTTGCATCAGTTCCATTGCTGGCTCAGGAAGTGGAAGTATCGGAAGTCATCGAAGCTGTTGCAGAGGAACTGGCAGATGACGAATCGGATCAGGAGGCAGTGGCAGCCTATACCGAGAGACTCTACGAGCTTACCGAAAAGCCCGTAAGAGTCAATTCCTCAGACGAAGCCGAACTTTCGCGCCTCTTCTTCCTCACCGATTTCCAGGTAAAATCACTTGCTGATTATGTTCACTCATCAGGCCGGGTTTACTCAATTTTTGAAATCGCCAACATTCCGGGATTCGACAGGCAACTTGCAGAAAGGCTCAGTCTTTTCATAACCATCGACGACAGGGAGCGAGCACCATCCGATTCGGCCCGGTTCAACCAGACCCTGCTTTCAAATTTCGCATTAAAGCAGCCGGCATCGACAGATTCATCAGCCGGTTCTCCACTGAAAATGCTGATCCGGTATAAGGCCGGTTATCGGAAAATATCATGCGGATTCACCTCTGAAAAAGACAGCGGCGAAAAGCTTTTTGAGGGAAAGCCACCCCTTCCCGATTTTCTTTCAGGATACATTTCATTCACCGGAAACATGATTTTGAAAAAAGTGGTACTCGGGGATTTCAGTGCGCGGTACGGTCTGGGTACCAATGTCAGCTCGGGCGTAAGAACAGGATTGTCGCTTACTGCACCTGGGTACATGTCGGGCGGGGATGAGATCAGACCCTACACCTCAACGGAGGAGAACAGATACTTCAGGGGCGCAGCCGCATTGATCCAGCTTGGTAAAACATCGGTGTCGGCATTCGGCTCGGTACACAGGATAGATGCATCAACCTCTTTACAGGAGGATTCTTCCCGCAGATACATTGAATCTTTCTACATTTCAGGACTTCATTCCGATTCATCATCATTAGGTAAAAAAGATGCAGTGGTTGAATACAGCATCGGCATTCACGTTTCGCATGATTTTAAGAACTTCAGGGCCGGAGTAGCCCTGACAGGAAACAGGTTTTCCATTCCTGTCCTTAATTCTTCCGATAAACCTGAAGACCTTCGTGAATTCACCGGAGACAGGAATTATGTGGCCTCAGCATACTACAAAGCGATTGCGGGAAGGGGGGTGTTTTATGGCGAAGCATCATTTTCAGCCCCGGGAAAGCTGGCAATTGTCCAGGGACTTGCATTCAGACCGTCGGACAGGCTGGGCATCAACCTCCTTCTGAGAAAATATGATCCGGGATTCATTAGCTTTCATGGGAAAGGCCCTTTCAGCAGTTCATCCGGAGATAACGTGACGGGAGTATTTGCCAATTTCAGCCTTGAAGCTGCAAAATACACCTTCCTTTCGGCAGGATGTGACCTGAGGCATTATCCGTGGATGAAATACCGGTGCAGTGCGCCTTCGATCGCCAGGAGCATGGAGACGAAAATTAAGTACATTCCTCCAGGAAAACTGGCAGCCGAGGCTGCTTACAATTACCGGTCTGCTGTTTTGAATGATCCGGAATCAGTTGGGATAAGAAAGCAGGAAGAAATTGTTACCCGTTCATTTAAATTGATGGTCCAATATAAGGCCTCTGACAGACTTACGCTCAGGACACGACTTGATTATAAACACGTTGACCCTTCCGGGAGCACAGGAGTCCTGTTTTTACAGGATATAAGCTTCAGGTTTGGCGGTATTCCCCTCACATTGTGGGCCAGACATTGTCTGTTCCTTACCGGTGACTGGGATTCAAGGATCTATGCGTACGAAAATGACCTTCTTTACAGCTTCAGTGTACCCGCGTTATCAGGTGAAGGCAGCCGAAGCTGCCTTATGCTGTCGTGGAAAGCAAAACGGTTTGATCTGCGATTAAAATATTCGGATACAGAATCGGTACAGTCGGCGGAATCGTCAAAAAATGTCCAGGATTTCAGATTGCAGGTAAGGCTATGGTTTTGAGACATTGTGATCGCACGACTCAGCGATCTTGATATCCTTGATATTCAGCTGCAGGTTCCTGTTTCCCCTGAATTCGTTCATTTCAACCGAATAACAGATATCAATGGGATTCCGGCCTTTTATGTACTCAAAATGATCGGCCTGGTTAAATGCAATGGCAGGGAATGTCCTTGAACATGTCATTTCCTGGCAGAGGTCAAGCTTGAGATGTTCGCCGCTCGATCCCACCATCCTTCCCGTGCCCGAATCATGAACATTCCTTGACACAAAGACCGGCGGCATGTTATCGGGCCCGAATGGCTGGAACTTGTTAAGGAAGTTGAAAAATGACTCATTAATTTCCGAGAACGGCAACTCTGAATCGATAAAGACCCTGGGTACCAGCTGTTCTTCAGTAATGGTCTCATTGACATACTGCTCAAACCTCTCCATGAAAGGTTTTATATTCTCCTTCCTGAGGGTCAGCCCTGCTGCGAACATGTGTCCCCCGAAACTTTCGAGCAGGTCGCTGCATGCTTCGATTGCCTGGTAAAGGTCATAACCCTGGACTGACCGTGCAGAGCCGGTGGCAAATCCGTTCGATTCAGTGAGTATGATGGTGGGCCGGTAGTATGTCTCGATGAGCCTTGAGGCAACAATTCCGATGACTCCCTTCTTCCATGAAGGATTATAGAGCACTGTGGTCCTGGCATTTACAGTTCTCTCGTCTTCCGAGATCATCCTCATTGCCTCGGTTGTTATGATCCGGTCGACACTCCGCCGTTCGATATTGAAACTGTTGATTTCCTTGCTGATTCCAGTAGCAAGCCTGTTGTCGTTCGAAATCAGCAGCTCGACAGCTTTGCCGCCCGATTCCATCCTGCCGGCTGCATTGATACGCGGGCCGATCTTGAAAACGACATCCTCGATTGTCAGAGTACGGCAGACTTCAGCTTCGCGGATAATCTCTTTCAGTCCCATCCTGGGCGATTCATTAAGCTGTTTGAGACCAAAGTACGCCAACACTCTGTTCTCACCCGTAAGCGGCACAATATCAGATGCAATACTCACGGCAACCAGGTCGAGGTAACCGGATATCTTACTGAAGGGAATTCCATGGACCCTTGAAAAGGCATGGACCAGCTTAAACCCGACGCCGCATCCCGAAAGCTCCTTGTACGGATATGAACAATGCGGTTGCTTGGGGTCAAGCACTGCAACTGCCTTTGGTATTTCATTCCCGGGGTAGTGATGATCGCAGATTATAACATCCAAACCCCTGCTGCGGGCGTATTTTACTTTTTCAACCGCCTTGATCCCGCAGTCGAGAGTGATCATAACCTTACAGTTGTTCTGATAGGCAAAATCAATACCCTGGAATGATACGCCATAACCTTCACTGTACCTGTCGGGTATATAATATTCAACATTCGAGAACTGTTCCTTGAGGAATGAATACATCATTGCAACAGCTGTGGTACCGTCAACGTCATAATCGCCATAGACAAGTATCTTCTCGTTCTTCTTAATAGCCGTTGATATCCTTTCGACAGCTATGTTCATGTCCTTCATAAGGAAAGGATCATGAAGATAACCCAGATCAGGCTCAAAGAATGCCATCGCTTCATCAGGCGTGGTGATGTCTCTCTGCACCATCAGGTTCGACAGGGCATCCGATATATTAAGCTCTTTCGACAGCTGCCTCACTACACCGGTGTCGCCCTTCTCTCTGATTACCCATCTTTTTTCCATTCGGCCTTAATTAACCCAGTTCAAATCAAAAATCTGTTGAATATTCTTCCTTACAAGGAGCTTAACTTTTTCAAAATCCTGTAATCCTCCAAGCTCCTTCGCAAGCGAGGTAACCCCCCGGCCAGTCAATCCGCAGGGATTTATACTATTAAAATACCGCAGGTCGGTATTCACATTAAAAGCAAATCCATGCATTGTCACGAACCTGCTGGCTTTAACACCGATGGCACAGATCTTCCTTGCCTTTCCTTCGGTATCCGGATCGAGCCAGACCCCGGTTGCACCCGCTGACCTCGACCCTTTCAGCCCCAGGTCTCCAATGGTTACTATGATCACCTCTTCAAGCCTGTAAATGTACTCTTTAAGGCTGATCCCGATTTGTTCAAGGTCGAATATCGGATATCCTACGATCTGACCCGGACCGTGATACGTTATATCTCCCCCCCTGTCGGTCCTGTAAAACTCCGCATTGCTTTCCTTCAGGCGGGCATTATCAACAAGCAGGTTACTTTCCGAACCGCTCTTGCCAAGAGTATACACGTGGTTGTGTTCTACGAAAATCAATGTTCCGGGTTCGGGCCGGCTTCCCTGTACCAAACCTTCTTTAAAGTGAAATTTGCTCTCTACAAGATTCCTGAAAATTTGCTCCTGCAAGTCCCAGGTCTCTTTGTACCCTTTATTACCTAAATCCTGATATACAACTCTATAACTCAACTGCCTTTTCCAGCATTATATTGTGGCAATATAACTATTTTATCCGGTTGCGACGTGTTTTTCAGCTCTAAATGATGACCTCACCAGAGGATTGGATTCAACAAATGTGAAACCTTCATCGAGCGCCAGTTTTTCATATATGGCGAACTTTTCAGGCCGGACATAACTCACAACTTCCATATGTTTCATTGTCGGCCGGAGATACTGACCGATGGTAAGCACTCTGCAGCCGGCATCACGAAGATCGTGTATCGTTTCTTCCACCTCAGTCTCTGTTTCTCCGAGTCCCAGCATAAACCCCGATTTTGCGGTTTTGCCTTTAGAAGCGATGTGCCGGAGCACGCCCAGGCTGGTTTCATATCGTGCCCGCGACCTGATCACCGGAGTCAGGCGTCTGACGGTTTCCATATTGTGGGAAATCACATCGGGACCCGCATCAATTACATTGTCGATAAATAATGTATTTCCGTCAAAATCAGGTATCAGCGATTCGATGGTTATCCCCGGGTTGAGATCTTTTATGGTCCTGATCGCCTGTGCCCAGAAACCTGAACCCTTATCCGGAAGATCATCACGGTCGACAGAGGTCACAACACAGTGCTTCAGTCCAAGAGCCCGTACCGCTTCAGCAAGTGATTCCGGTTCGGCGGGATCGGGAGGAAACGGTTTGCCTGTCAGGGTTGCACAGAACTTACATGCACGGGTGCAAATATCGCCGAGGATCATGAATGTTGCTGTTCCGGCATTCCAGCATTCGCCGATATTAGGGCAGTTGCCTGATGTACAAATTGTGTGAAGATTGTTTTTTTCGATAAGGTGTTTTACCCTGGAATAATTTTCCCCGTTCGCCCGCTGCATTTTCAGCCATTCCGGTAACCTTCTCTCCCTCTGCATCTATGGATTTTGAATTGTCAAAGGTACAAAATAATTCACCGGTAGCCCACCAGCCGGGAACTCTGAGATAAATCATACAGGATTGAGTTTAAAAAGGTTTATATTTGCCCACCGACAATACTTAATCCAAAACTCAAAATACTCAGATATGGCTCAAAATGAACTGAAAATGAACCGTAATTACAGGACGGTCATTGGCGAATTTCCGAAAGTTGGCATCAGGCCGGTAATCGACGGCAGGGAAAGGGGTGTCAGGGAATCTCTTGAGAATCAAACCATGGGCATGGCATTATCGGCTGCCGGGCTGATATCGGGGAGCCTGAAATATCCTGACGGCAGCCCTGTCGAATGCATTATATCAGACACATGCATCGGTGGGGTTGCAGAAGCAGCTTCCTGCGCTGAGAAATTCAGAAAGAACGGCGTGGGCGTAAGCCTTACCGTTACCCCATGCTGGTGCTACGGAAGTGAAACAATCGATATGGACCTACAGTTGCCAAAAGCAATATGGGGCTTTAACGGAACCGAAAGGCCAGGTGCCGTTTATCTGGCTGCTGCCCTTGCGGGCCACACCATGAAAGGGCTCCCGGCATTCAGCATTTACGGGCATGACGTCCAGGATGCCGGTGAACACGAGATCCCGGGTGATGTGAGTGAGAAAATTCTCCGGTTTGTTCGTGCCGGACTGGCCGCCTCAATTATGAAAGGTAAGTCATATCTGTCGATGGGATCTGTCTCGATGGGGATTGCCGGATCAATAGTAAGGGAGGATTTCTTCCAGGAATATCTCGGCATGAGGAACGAATATGTGGATATGAGCGAGTTCACCAGGAGGCTGGATGAGGAAATATTTGACAAAGAGGAATATGTTAAAGCTCTCGCATGGACAAAAAAATACTGCCGGGAGGGAACAGATCTGAACAAGAAGCCCTCATCACGGGCAAGGAAAAACATGGAATGGGAGATAGTTGTCAAAATGGCCCTCATTGCCCGGGATCTTATGGTTGGGAATGACGAACTCAAAAAGCTTGGGTTCGGCGAGGAATCACTTGGTCATAATGCAATTCTCTCAGGCTTTCAGGGGCAGAGGCAATGGACCGACCATATGCCGAACGCTGATTTTCTTGAAGCTATCCTTTGTTCATCGTTTGACTGGAACGGGATAAGACCGCCTTACCTGGTGGCGACCGAAAACGACGCATTGAACGGGGTAGCAATGCTGCTGGGTTACCTTCTTACAAATACTGCACAAATGTTCTCTGACATCCGGACTTACTGGAGTCCTGCTGCCATTAAGAGGGTTACAGGAACCGCTCCCGAAGGTTTGGCGGCTAACGGAATTATACACCTCATAAATTCAGGTGCTTCAGCTCTTGATTTTTCAGGCAGGCAGACAAAAAAGGGGAAAGCATGCATTAAACCATTCTGGGAAATATCTTCAGAAGATGTAGAGGCATGCCTTAATGCAACCATGTGGTCGCCCGCAAATTCGGGCTATTTCAGGGGAGGTGGCTTTTCCTCGCAGTTCACTACAGAAACAGTGATGCCGGTGACCATTTCAAGGGTAAATCTGGTAAAAGGACTGGGACCGGTTTTGCAGCTGGCCGAAGGATGGACAGTTGATCTTCCTGAGAGCATGAACAAGATACTGACCGACAGAACCGATCCGGGATGGCCCACCACCTGGTTTACACCCCGCCTCACAGGATCGGGGCCCTTTGCCGATGTATATTCAGTGATGGCAAACTGGGGTGCAAATCATTCCTCGTCGAGCTACGGACATATAGGGGCTGATCTGATCACCCTGGCATCGATGCTGAGAATTCCGGTTTGCATGCACAACGTTCCGGAGGAATATATATTCAGGCCAAGCTCATGGAATGCCTTCGGTATGAATAAGGAGAGCGCTGACTACAGGGCATGTACAACTTATGGTGCACTTTATAGGTAGAGTGCGTTAATATTATTACCTTTATAATGGTATGCAGATCTTGATCGCATCCGATTATTACTTTGTCGCCCAGCTGAATCGGTTAACATAAATCTTATGGAGAATAACCAGGAAACCAGAAAGATCGAAATCGGTCCCGACGCCCTTAAAAATCTGAATGCCACCTGGAAATGGGCAATGTTCCTGTCAGTCCTGGGATTTATTTTCTTCGGACTGCTGGTTGGCATTGGCCTGGTAACCAGCACTTTTCTGAGTGCCTTCAAAACCAGGCAAGTCAATCTCGGAATACCGGAGACACTGATGATACTCATATTCATAATTACAGCTGTCGTCTATTTTTTTCCTGTCTTTTTCCTTTTTCGTTTTTCAAGGAATATACGGGATGCCATACAGGACACAAATACCCGGAAGTTTGAAAGGGCATTCAGGAACCTCAGAATGTATTTTGCATACATCGGGATACTCATCATAGTTGCCCTGTTAGTCTATTTCATTGCTCTGATCGCTGCCGGTGCAACCATGTCATTTCTGAAAGGCGGGTGATGCCGCATTAATTCATTCAGGATGTCAAAAAGTATTGTGATAGTATTCGACTGCGGAGCCACCAATGTCAGGGCGATAGCCATAAACCCCAGGGGAGAGATCGTCGCCTCCGAATCTTATTCAAACAATACCAGGCCCGATCCTGATTACCCAACTTACAGGATATGGGACACAGGCGAGATCTGGGACAAGATGTGCAAAGCATCACGCAGGGTGCTGAGCAATATCAGGGCTGAAGATGTTGCCGGGGTTACGGTCACGACATTTGGTGTCGACGGCACCCTTTTCGACAGCTCAGGGA
>JBAVOD010000342.1:0-3662 GCA_049691735.1 Bacteroidales bacterium | reverse complement strand
GTTTTACAGGAGGGAGACAGAGTCCCTGCCGATGCCCTGGTTCTGAAAAATAACAATTTACTTGCCGACGAGTCTCTCTTAACCGGAGAATCGGCAGCAGTGAGAAAAAGAGAGATGAAAGAAGGAGATGTGCTCTTCATACCGGGAGGTGATGATCTGCCGGTTGTATATTCAGGATCAATGATTGTCCAGGGAAATGGATTAGTATTGGTTACTGCCACTGCTTTAAATACCGAAATCGGAAAAATCGGAAAGGCTCTTGAATCAGTAAAGGAGGAACCTACCCGGCTAAAAAGAGAAATGGGGATTCTGGTGAGACGACTGGCGATTACAGGTATGCTTTTATGCGTTGTGGTAATTGTCCTGTATTCAATCACAAGGGGTGATCTCATAAAAGGTTTTCTCGCAGGAATTACTCTTGCAATGGCAATGCTGCCTGAGGAGTTCCCGGTGGTTTTAACAATTTTCCTTGCTCTTGGAGCCTGGAGAATGTCAAAAAAATCAGTACTGACACGTAAACCTGCAGCTATCGAAACTCTCGGCTCTGCAACAGTTCTGTGCACGGACAAAACCGGTACACTTACTCATAATAGAATGACAGTTACACAACTCTTTAACGGTTCTGATTTTTTAAGTATTGTAACCGGCGAAACTTTTCCTGAGCCTTTCCATGAAATAATTGAATATGGAATTTTAGCAAGTCAGGTGAATCCTTTTGACCCTATGGAAAAGGCCATAATTGATATCGGTGACCGGTTTCTTGGAACATCAGAACATCTACATGCCGATTGGGTAATGGAAAAAGAATATCCGTTATCTAAAGATCTGCTGGCAATGTCGAGGGTTTTTTCAAACACGGGAACTAAAGAACAGGTAATTGCTGTAAAGGGATCTCCTGAGGCAATCTTTGATCTGTGCCACCTGAGCAATAAGAAAATAGATGAATTTGAAAAAGCCGTAACCCAAATGGCCTCCGAAGGATTAAGAGTTTTAGGAGTGGCCAGATCAACCCTGGATACAGGAGAACTTCCATTACTTCAGCACGATTTCGATCTTGAATTTGTAGGTTTGATAGGATTGTCAGATCCAATCAGAAGAAATGTACCTGATGCCGTAAAGCAATGTTACAATGCAGGTATCAGGATTATTATGATTACGGGCGATTACCCTGTTACGGCAATCAATATTGGAAAAGAAATAGGCATCAGAAATCCGGAACGCTTTATATCAGGTCCGGAATTAAACGAGATGTCGGAGGATGAACTTTGTGAACGGATCAGAGAAGTGAATATTTTCGCACGGGTGGTCCCGGAACAGAAACTAAAAATTGTCAATGCCCTTAAAAAGAATAAAGAAATCGTTGCCATGACGGGAGATGGAATAAATGATGCTCCCGCTCTGAAAGCTTCGAATATAGGAATTGCAATGGGTGAAAAGGGTACCGATGTAGCCAGGGAGGCCTCTTCCCTTGTATTGATGGACGATAATTTTGCATCAATTGTAGGTGCTGTAAAAATGGGTCGAAAAATATTCGACAACCTTCAAAAAGCACTTGCATATATTTTTGCAATCCATGTTCCAATTGCAGGATTATCCCTGATACCTGTCTTATTTGCTGATTTTCCTCTGATCCTCTGGCCTGTTCATATTGTATTCCTTGAATTGATCATTGATCCCTCCTGTACTATGATTTTCGAAGCAGAAAAAGAGGAGAAAAATGTAATGTTAAGGCCCCCAAAAGATATCAACGAACCGTTTTTTGGGACAAGAAAAATAGTTTTTAGCTGTATGCAGGGGATCGGAATTTTAATTATCTGTCTCCTTGTATATTTTATAAGTCTTAAAATGGGATATGCGGAGAAAAGTGTCAGAACACTTACATTTGTTACATTAATAGTTTCAAATATTGCTGTTATCATTTCAAACCGGTCATGGACATCGGGATTTTTAAAAATCCTTTCAACTCCGAATAAAGCAGTTTTATGGATTGTTGGGGGGGCAATTATTTTCCTCATCATGATTCTTAACATGCCATTTCTCCTGAATCTTTTCCTGTTCGAAAAAATTGGTATTGTTGAATTTATGATATGCGCAGGGGCTGGTTTGTTCAGCATTACCTGGTTCGAAATCTATAAAAAGGTGAAAAATCATCCTGCTATCCCACCTGTCTGGCCCAAGATCAACTCAGGTGCACAATGAAATGGCATGTTTTGCCACCTCTTCTCAGGCTTTCGGCAATATCAACTTTGAATGGTTTGCCAAGACAGCTTCAGGGCTTTATAACTAGTTTTGAAAGCCATATCGTTCTCGCGGCCGGTATAGAACATGTTTTATAACATAAATTTCCCGTTACCCTTCTAAATAAACGTTATCCTTTTCAAGTTTTTTCCTAAGGTCAGAGTAAATTAGTTCGCGTGTTCCATGTTTTTTCAAAGCGCATAAAGCTGCAGCGGTCCCGGCAGCCTGTCCCTGGCCCATACAGCATACAGTATTCCTTGTTGACATGTGTGCGCTGTGATTTGATGTGATAAGCATTCCTGCTGCCAGCAAATTATCAATATTTTTCACTATAAGTGCTTTGTAAGGTAACCCATATGTACCTCCGTTGCTGATTTGCAGACGCGGAGCTTCATCATGAAACCCGTATGACATAATATCATCATCGAAATGCCTCCCTTCAAGAACATCTTCCAGAGTGATATCATAATCGCATGTTATTGTTCTTCCGCGGCGTATGTTTAAGGAGGGACTCGTCCGGGCAATAAAGGCCTCTTCACACCCCGGCAAATATTTCTTAAATAATTCAAGTGTTTTATATTGATTCTGCCTGATGATTAACTCGGCTTTCGCCACTTCATCCCTGTTGGTCGGACTTTTATCCATTTTGTAATTGACCTTAATAAACATCAGATAATTATCATGAACGGTTGTAGTTATCAGTCCTGATCCCAGTTGTCTCACTCCATCGATAAATCCCTCGGGCAGTGTGTTCTTCGAAGTTCCTGTACCTTCTGCACCCATCCTGATTATCTGGCTCTCTTTACCCGATCGCAATCCAAGTGCAATATCTCCGGCTGCATTGTTCACTTTGAGAAAATCATAAAGCTTTTCAATCTTAACATTACCTATTCCCATACTGTTACATACCGGATGATCATTTAATTCTTTAAAATCTGCTCCTGCGTAAGCGCTAAGATCACCGTAAGCAGTACAATCGACAAAACAGCCGGCTTTGAAATACTCTCTTCCCAACCGGCTTTGTACGATAACACCCTCTAACCTTGATCCTTTTTTTACTGCTCCTGCCAAAAGTGTATTCACGCAAATAAAAACACCGGATTCAGCAAGCATTTCAAATGCTTTAAGCTTATATAACTCCGTATCAATGGCAGTACAGACAGAATCATAATTATATCTTGTTGTCGTATCGGCATGACCTGTAGTACCCCCGACCAGCAACAGGCGGTCGATTATTTCCTGTGCAAGACCTTTTACTACCTGGCGTTTTTCAACTCCCGGGAATGCTTTCCAAAGGTTAAAATAGCTATGAAGAGCTGTCCCCCCCTCTACGACCGTTCCTCCCGGATATCCTTTTGCTTCAATAAGAGCCGTTTTTGCTCCCTGTCTGGCTGAAGCTACTGCTGCCATTACCCCTGCAGTAC
>JBAVOD010000341.1:0-2914 GCA_049691735.1 Bacteroidales bacterium | reverse complement strand
TTCTTAGGCTCAGTCAGGATTGCTCTGAGTGCCTTCCTGTCGAGCGGATTGAGATGGGTAAGCACAGGCAGCCTGCCGACTATCTCGGGTATCATCCCGTATGCCCTCAGATCCTGGGGGGCAATATACTGCAAAAGGTTATCCTTGTCGATCCTTTCACGCTTCTTGGATGCTCCGTAACCAATGATCTGTGTGTTCAGCCTGTTGGCGATCTTCCTTTCTATTCCTTCGAATGCTCCGCCGCATATAAAAAGTATGTTTTTGGTATCGACAGGTATCATCTTCTGTTCGGGATGCTTCCGGCCGCCCTGCGGAGGGACATTAACGATCGATCCCTCAAGCAGCTTGAGGAGCCCCTGCTGAACGCCCTCTCCCGAAACGTCACGGGTGATCGACGGGTTATCTCCCTTCCTTGCTATCTTGTCAATCTCATCTATAAAGACAATTCCCTTTTCGGCAGCCTTCACATCATAGTCGGCATTCTGCAGAAGCCTTGTAAGAAGGCTCTCGATATCCTCGCCCACATATCCTGCTTCAGTCAGCACAGTGGCATCGACAATTGTGAAGGGTACATGCAGCATTTTTGCAACAGTCCGTGCAAGGAGCGTTTTGCCGGTCCCGGTTTCACCGACCAGGATAATGTTTGATTTTTCGATTTCGATATCCTCGGCATCGGGTTTCTGCATAAGCCTCTTGTAATGGTTGTAGACGGCAACCGAGATAATCTTCTTGGCCATGTCCTGGCCTATGACATACTCATCGAGGAAGTGTTTTATCTCAGCAGGTTTAAGCAGGTTGATCGTATCGAACGAGATACTCTTTCTTGAGCCGAGTTCCTCGTTCATTATTCCGTATGCCTGTTCGATACAGTGGTCACAGATGTGACCTTCAAGGCCGGCAATCAGGATGCTTACCTCTTTTTTCGTCCGGCCGCAAAATGAGCATTTATCCATCACGACTACCGTTCAGATTTCTGAAGGATCTCATCGATCATCCCGTATTCCTTTGCTTCCTGTGCCGTCATCCAGTGATCTCTGTCGGAATCCTTTTCAACCTTTTCAACAGGATTGCCCGAATGGAATGCGATGATCTCAAACAATTCCCTTTTGAGCTTCAATATTTCCCTTGCCTGAATTTCGATATCCGAGGCTTGTCCTTCAAAGCCGCCCATAGGCTGATGGATCATTACCCTCGAATGCTTCAGGGCCGATCTTTTACCCTTTTTACCTGCAGTAAGGAGCACTGCGCCCATTGATGCAGCCATCCCGGTGCAAATGGTCGCGATATCAGCCGATATATACTGCATTGTGTCGTAAATGCCAAGACCGGCATTCACTCCGCCACCCGGCGTGTTGAAATATATCTGTATATCCTTGCCGGGATCAGCTGAATCGAGGTATAAAAGCTGGGCCTGGATAATATTTGCGACATAATCATCTATCGGCAGACCGAGGAATATGATCCTGTCCATCATCAGACGCGAAAAGACATCCATTGATGCTACATTCAGCTGCCTTTCCTCAATGATCGTCGGCGAAATATAGCTATTGTCCGCGATCGTTTTGTATTTGTGCAATGTTAAGCTGCTGATTCCGAATTTGCTTCCGGCAAATTTTCCGAAGTCATCCAAATTGCTCATAGTTAAATTCTTAAAATTAAAATGCAAAGATAATAAATTTATGGCAAAATCCCTTTTGTGTTATTCGCTCTATTCAAATAGCTTGTTGAATTCATCAATTGAGACTGATTTGTTCTCAACCCTGACTAAATCTTTAATAAGCTGAATAGCCCTCTCTTCAAGGACCCGGTCGGCGATCTTTTTTGCATCCTCCTCCTTCTTAAGCGTTTCTTTGGCATAATTGGTGATCTGCTCATCAGTTGCATAGAACAGGCCGTAGCGTTTGAACTGCAGCCTGGTGATGTTTTCAGCTTCCTTCAGAAGCTCCTCCTCGGTAATCTTAAGCTCATTCAGCCTTGCGATTTTGTTGCGGATCAGCTCCCATTTCAGATCCTGTTTAAAAGTATCGAACTCTTTATCAATCTGTTCCTGGGTAGTTTTATCGTTCACCCTGAGAAGCCATTTCTTAAGAAAGTCCTCAGGAAGCTGAAGCTCGGTCTTTTGGAGTGCAAGTTTCTTCAGGTCAGCCGACAGTTTATACTCGCTCTCCTGGCTGAGGTTTGATGCAATTTCATCATCAACCCTGGCCCGGAATTCAGCCTCAGTATTTATAACTCCTTCACCATAGATCCTGTTGAAAAGTTCCTGGTTAAGCTCGGCCGGATGGAACCGGCTTATCTCGTTAATTGTGAACCTGAAATTACCTTCGATCCCGGCAACCTCATCCTTCTGTTTTTTGAGCAGGCCTGCGATTTCCATTTCATTCGGAAATGCTTTTCTCAGATCGAAGTCAACAGTTTCTTTTTCAGACTTTCCGATGAACTGTTCTTTTATCTTCTTATCCTTGATAATATCGATCGCAAGGGAAGTATCATCGGGAAGTTCAGAGTCAGCCCTGGGATTCATGTTATCATCAAGCGCTTCTATCTTTCCCTTCAGCATGTCCTTTTCTTCAGAGACTTCAGCTTTTTCAAACTTGCCGTAGCGGCGTGTATAATTTTCGAGATAATCGGCCTTCATTTTTTCATCGGCAACGATCTCATAATAAACGACCTTGTTCTTTTTGCTCAGCTTAATATCGAATTCAGGTGCCAGGCCCAGTTCAAATGAGAATGTAAATATTTCGCGGGTATCAAAATCGATCTTATCGTTTTCATCATCTTTGGGGAGCGGATCGCCCAGGATCTCAAGCTTCTCATCAGTCAGATATTTCTGGATGTCTTCCGATACCAGCTTGTTTATCTCATCCATCTTAACGGCTTTTCCGTACATTTTCCTGATGATACCGATAGGTAC
>JBAVOD010000340.1:0-3582 GCA_049691735.1 Bacteroidales bacterium | reverse complement strand
GATTTCTCTGGCTTCGTGAACGGAGAGTTAAAATCAAGAACACTTAAAAACTACTCAAACCCCTGTACATCAGCAATGTTTTACATAAGAAACTAGCCAAAGTCAAGACCTCCCCTGAAAGGGGAGGAGGCACAGGATATGGAATCTGATGAAGTAGGCCCGGGTGCGGGGTGCGGGGCAGATGTGTCTTAAAAGCCTCTGAGAAAATACCCCAGGCCTACACCGAGATAGTTGCCAATAATATACCCTATTATACCAACGGTGATCCCGGTAATAATAACTTCTTTATTCTTAAGCGCCGCAGCAATCACGGGAACAAACGGAGGGGAGTAAATAAATGCAGTAGTGGTTATCAGGTAATCATCGGCGTTTACCCTGAATATCTTTGAAAGCAGCAGATGAAGAACCAGTGAGCCGAAATAAGCATACGTGACGAATCCAAGAAGGCCCAGGTAACCAACTGTAAAAATCTTGGTTATATCGGCCATTGATGCAAATGCAAATGAGAAAACCAGGATGAAGTACATTCCAAGCTGGAAGGTCTTCTCGATCCGGTTGATCCGCGGGATTAGCGATCCTGCTATTGCAAACGTCGTGATCAGAAGGATTGCAGCAGGCATAAAGGCACCCTTTGGCAGAAGCATGGCAATGCCAGCCGAGGTAACGGCTATAAGGAGTGAGATTCCCAGCGCTCCTGCCAGCGGAATCAACCGTCCTTTCTTAAACATGCCTGAGAAATCCTCGAAACTCTCCGTTTCAGCAGCAGCCTTTTCATGTTCGCCGGACTCACCGGTACGTTTGAACGGCGGAAGAAAAGCTCTGAAGACGCGCGGACCCACTGATATGAAAAATATAAGAGTGACGGCCCCCACAACTATATCATAGGTGTTGGTAACCAGGAACAGATTAGGATCCACATCCAGTGCGATGCTCAAAGAAGCCATATTCGGAGTGCCGCCCGTATAAACTCCGACAAGCATACCCGCGACTTTCCAGCTGTCGGGTACGACATGCCTGAATATGAAAAATCCGGTGATTATTATTATCAAAATTGAGACCAGGGCCAGCAGCATACTTATGAAACCCGCTTTTGCATACCGGAACCATTTTCTGATATTGAATGAAAATAGAAGAAGCGGAAATGCAAGCGGGATAGCAATAGAGGTAAGCATATCCTGGACGCTCGCAATGGAATTGACAAAAACATCATCCTCAGTGATGGTCCCGGCTGACAAAAGTGAACTCATCTCTGATTTTGAGAGTGAGGAGTTGCCATGCAGAGCAAGATAATAATTTCCACTTCCTCTCGGAAGGATTCCTGATGAACCAAGGATCAATCCAAGTGCATAAGCTATGACAATCGATCCGACCTTTTTTAAAATAGACCATCGTTTGCACAAAAAGATAATTAAGAGGGGCACAGTAAAATAGAGAATGACAAGGATGATGATTTTTGCCATAGCGAGGAGGTTAAGGTTGATCAAATGTAAAAAATGAAACCTTGCCTATGTCAAATTACCTGAAAAATAGGTATTTTTACTTATAGATTGCCCCTCACTGGCCCTCCCAATTGGGGCGGAGAGATTTAGAGGGGCAACATAAGCGAGCTGATGTTATAGTTTCCCCTGGTTGGGTTACCTGTGTTAAAAACTCAGTCGCACTCCTCAAAGCTTTTTCTGTATTGTTCTATAGCCTTGAGGCTCATTCCCATGCTCGAAAAGCCGCCATCGTGATAAAGGTTCTGCATTGTAACCTTCCGGGTAAGGTCGGAAAACAGGACAACACAATAATCGGCACATTCCTCTGCAGTTGCATTGCCAAGAGGTGACATTCTTTCGGAAAAATCGACAAGCGATTCAAATCCGTGGATCCCGCTGCCCGCGGTCGTCATTGTAGGTGACTGCGAAATTGTGTTTATTCTCACCTTCCTGTCGCGTCCGTAGATATATCCGAATGACCTCGCAATCGACTCAAGAAGTGCTTTTGCATCTCCCATGTCGTTGTAGCCCGTCAGTGTCCGCTGAGCTGCAACATATGAAAGTGCCACAACAGAACCCCATTCGTTGATGGCATCGTATTTATAGGCAAGCTGCAGGATCCTGTGAAAGCTCAACGCTGAGATATCCAGGGTTTTAAGCATATTTTCGTAGTTTGTCTGCTCGTAGGGGATCTCTTTTCGAACATTGGGGGACATACCTATCGAGTGAAGGATAAAATCAAATTTTCCTCCGAAGATCTCCATACCCGATCTGATAAGGTTATCGATATCATCCATTTTGGTTGCATCTGCTGCGATAACTGTGCTCCCTGTCTGCTTTGCCAGTTCGTTTATCGAGCCTGCCCTGATTGCTACCGGTGAATTCGTAAGCACCAGCGATGCGCCATGCTGCCAGGCTTTAATTGCCGCCTGCCATGCGATCGATTTTTCATTAAGGGCACCGAATATGATGCCTTTCTTTCCTGCTAACAGTTTATAACTCATCCCTGATATTTTTTAAGATGAACTGACATACTCTGTTCCTGCAAAGATTTTCAGTTCCTGGCCGATCTGATCAGCTCCCTTGCATTCTTTAAAGCTGTTTCAGTTATTTTGCTGCCGCTCAGGAGCCTGGCAACTTCCATGATTCGTTCATCGTTTGATAACAATCTGATGCGAGTTATTGTTGAGTCACCGGAGTCTTCCTTGTAAACATGAAAATGCCTTGTTCCCCTTGAAGCGACCTGGGGAAGATGGGTTATGTTAACGACCTGCATGTAACTTCCCATGCCTGAAAGTATCTGTCCTACCTTGTCGGCAACCTCACCTGATACTCCCGCATCAATTTCGTCAAATATGATGGTCGGCAGATTATTATTCTTTGATATTACCGATTTCAGGCTGAGCATTACACGCGATAATTCTCCTCCTGATGCAATCCTTGCTATGTTTTCAGGCTCAACCTGTTTGTTTGCCGAGAACAGAAAATCAGCATTATCAATCCCGCTTGAAGTGAAATCCTGAGTCCCCGACAGGGATATCCTGAATCTTGCGTTAGGCATTCCAAGCTGCCTCAGAAGTTCGGTGATCTTCGCCTCGATTCCGGGCAGGACAGCTTTCCTCTTCTCTGAGATTTCAACCGACAATGATCGGAGCCTTTCTCTGCTGCTTTTCAGAGACTCTTCCAATCCGGCCAGCTTTTCATCGCCCAAGGCAATTGAACCGATTTTGGCTTCGATCTCGTCCCTCCTGGCGATAAGTTCATTAAGATCTTTCAACCGGTGCTTCTGAATGAGCTGGTAAAGAAGGTCGAGCCTGTCATTCAGTTTAGCCAGCCGAACGGGGTCTGCTTCAATGTTCTGGGAAAGCCTGGTGATCTCGCCTGCCATATCATTCAGCTCGATGTAGGAACTGTTAATTCTTTCAAAGATGTTGCCTCCTTCAGGCAGGTAATTACAAATTCGGGCCACAGTCGTTTTTATCTCACCGAGCATCGACAGGATCGATTTGTCCTGCCAGGACAATAATTGTGAAACATTTTCGAGCGATTGCTTTATCTCTTCAGCATGGGCCAGAAGCTCCTGTTCTTTTTCAAGCTCTTCCTG
>JBAVOD010000339.1:0-1909 GCA_049691735.1 Bacteroidales bacterium | reverse complement strand
TCCAGCACTGAAGAGAGGCGACCGCCAAATTCGGCAGGTAGCGATCCTTTGTAAATTGTAACGTCCTTAATGGCATCAGGGTTAAATACTGAAAAAAATCCCATCAGGTGAGAAGCATTGTAAACAGTTGCGCCGTCGAGAAGTATAAGGTTCTGGTCGGGTGTTCCTCCACGCACATTGAAACCGCTGTTACCTTCACCAGCTGGTTTTATGCCTGGCAATAACTGAAGGGTCTTTAATACATCCCGCTCTCCGAAAAACGATGGAAGATTGTTAACCTCCTGAATATTAAGCTTTTCGATACTCATCTGATTTTTAGTAACATTGTCGTTCCGCTTTTCGGAAGCTACGGTTACCTCATTAAGTTGAGTGATATTCTCTGTAAGATCAAAGTTTTGAGCAGTCTTCCCCGGCAAATTCAATTGACGGGTTAAGAATTCATAACCAATAATATGAACCGTGACAGTGTATTTTCCCTGCGAAAGTGTAAGAGAGTAAAATCCATATGAGTTGGTTGTTGCCCCGACTGAAGGCAACTCCTTTACGCTTATGCCGGCACCTATCAGTTCTTCTCCCGTTTTTGCATCCCTTATGTATCCGCTGATTGTATATTTATTTTGCGCCCGGATGCTTAATACCGATAACAACATTATTATACAAGTAATGAGCTTCCTCATAGTGCATCCTTTTCCCTGACTTCCGGTTATCGAATTAATATGCCTTCAATTGATTAATTGATTAACGGACGAAAATAGGATATTCCGGGCCAAAGAAATTTATTTATTCTGTTAAATTTCTTTATGGAACAGAAAACCCCGAAAAATCAATGGTCCCAAGTACCTGAGCCTGACAATTTTGATTCCTCGAAATGAGAGTTAATTTATTTTCGGGCTCTTGCCATTATCGTTATAATGAAGTTTTGACGAAACGGCTGGCGGACTCCCCAACACCCCTCCCGGGCACTTTAGTCCCGGGGATTTGAGCTAAAACCTTATCATTTCAGTCGGCATATCGCGGTTCAGGACTGATATCCGTTGCTGACCGTTCAGAATAATTCCTCTTTTTGTGAATGCATGGTTCAGCGTCTCAAGCACCTTTACTGGAGTATTGTTGTTTTTACTCAGATGCGCAAGGCAAATATTGCTGAGATTGTCATTAAAATTATCTGCAAGGAAAGCCGATGTCTGATGATTCCCCAGGTGACCATGGTCTGATTGTATCCTTGCTTTCAGGAAACCGGGATAACTGCCATTCAAAAGCATCTGTTCGTCGTAATTCGACTCGATGACCAGTAAGTTGGCTTCCCTTATATACGGAGCTGAAGTCTGACAAATATGTCCGAGGTCGGTGGCAATCGTAATCTTTTTGTTACCGGCACAAATATGGAATCCGATGGTTTCAGGGGCATCATGACACACCGGAAATGCTTCGATATCAAAGCCGGCCAGATGGAATTTTTGCATTAATTGAATTTCACGGATGGTGTCCGGCGATATTTTTTTTTGCGGGGTGAGAATGCTTTTCCAGATCTTGCGGGTAGTGAATACAGGAAGAGCGTTCTTCCTGGCAAACACTTCCAGACCTCTGATGTGATCTATATGATTGTGTGTTATCAACACACCCATTATGGTCTGTACAGAAATATCAAAATCGTTCAGGAATTTTCTGATTGATTTTGCCGGGATACCGGCATCAATCAATATTCCGTGGAACTCATTCCCCAGGTAATAACAATTACCGCTGCTTCCGCTGCTAAGGCTGCAAAAATTCAGTTTCATCTGTGATTTGTCCATTGAGTGGCAGGGCTGTATCAGCCCGCCACCGGTTTGTTTAAATCTTCAAGCAATTCCTCCGACAGCACTCCTCCGGCAATCTCCCTCACCTCACCTGTCATGCGGATATTCCACTC
>JBAVOD010000338.1:0-1845 GCA_049691735.1 Bacteroidales bacterium | reverse complement strand
CTTTCGAAAGATCAAATGCTCAACGAATCAGCAATGCAATCCGTAAGAGGTGGTGACGGCGACGGTGGGCAGGACATAATTTTATTGCCCCCTAAACCTCCTAAGGAATTGCCCAATTAGCTAACGTGACTCCCTGATCAGGAAGGGCTTTCCCCAGGCCCTTTCTTTTTTTCTCCCCTCCCAATACATGTAATCGATCTTTTTTTGAAATTGCCCTTTTGTTCAGAAGACAAGAGGTGAAAAGTATAGGAAAAAGTCTGGTAATAGCCCTGCTGTTTTTATTGATGTCCCTCGATGCTCATCCTCAGCAAGATGAGGGTTATAACCTGTTTTTAGAGTTCATTGAATATTACAAATCCGGTAATTTTATCAAGGCTGAGGAATGTATGAACAGTGTATTGAAATCCAAGGCAGGAAGTAATGCAGATATTATTTTGCCTTATTACAACAACATGGGACTGATCAGAAAAAGTCTTGGATTATATGACGAGGCCCTTGACTTTTATGATAAATCTGAAGAAATTGCTCTGCAAAACCCCGATAGAAATATTTTATCACTTGCCGGAATATATACAAACAAATCGAGGATCTATACTTTTCAAAGGTCGTTGACAATGGCCACCGAATATCTTGGGAAGGCTATCAGGATCTACAGGGGATTTAAAAATCCCGATAAGGCTGTGCTGAATTCACTTTCAGGTGCTTACCTGAATATCGGGATAGCTTATTATGAACTGGCTGATTATAAAGTTGCACTCGAAAACCTTAACAGGAGTCAGAAACTGAAGCTGGAAAACAACCTGCCTGAAATAGAGCTGACATATCTGAACCTTGCAAGAGTTAATGAAAAGCTTAATTTATTTAAAGAAGCTGATACATACTACACAAAGTGCCTGAAAACCATCCGTGAAAATTATGGTTCCGGCTACTTCAGGATGGCTGAAATATATTTCGGATACGGTACCTTTCTGGACGAGACAGGGAAAACCCGGGAAGCGCTGGCGATATTTAAAAAAGCTCTTGATTACTGCTTAAGCAGTTACGGAGAAAAACATGCCATAGTATCCCTGGCATTCAATAACCTGGGTGACTTTTATCTTAAACATAATGATCTGCCTTTGGCCCTTGAAAATTATCAGGCATCAATTATTGCGATCACACCTGATTTCGGGAACAAAGACATCCTTTCAAATCCGTCAGTCGACTCTTCGCTTCTTGATATAAGACTTTTGGACGTCCTTGACAGCAAAGCTGAAGCTCTGTACATTTACCAGGCGAGCCTGACAGATAGCACCTTAAAGAATACAGTCCTCAGGGCCGGTCTGGAGACTGTTATCCTTGCAGTATCACTCGCCGACAGGATAAGGAATAATTATCCCACTGAGGAAAGCAGATTATTTCTTGTTGAAAATGAAAAGGCAACCGCGCTGCTGGGAGTAAAAACAGCTGCTTTGCTTTATGAATTAAACGGTGACAGCAGTTACGTTACAAAGATGTACGGTATCGTACTGCGATCAAAGGCTGCCATCCTCCTTGATGAGATGACCTCAAATAAATTTCTCCCGTTATCAGGCATTCCTGATTCCCTGATCAGGAAACGGAAAAGCCTTGGCACAATGATAGGGGCTTATAAAAATCTGATCATGGAAGAGACCGGTAACATGTATCCCGACAACGAAAAGATCGCCCACTGGCAGGATGTTCTGTTCGATACCCGCCTCGATCTGGAAAAACTTGAAACAGAGTTGGGCCGCAATTATCCGCAGTACCGTTACAATTTGTCGGTAACAAAAAGACTGTCAGTTGACCAGCTTCAAAAAAGGATCAGGAAGGGGGAAACGATTA
>JBAVOD010000337.1:0-6565 GCA_049691735.1 Bacteroidales bacterium | reverse complement strand
GTTATAAGCAACAGCTTTCTGCAAGGTGAAGGCGATCCCTCATTCAGAACCCTCGCAAGCCCGGGTTTGTTTCATTAGGGATTGAGCAAGAAGAATATTACAGTTAGCAGTTTGCCAGATTTATTTCGCCCGCCAAGGGGCTGATCAGCAAGTTTAATACGATACGCAGGGTATAAATTTAACAGCTGGAAGTTGTCTCAAAAATTCATGAAAAAATTCCTGAAAAACAGGGTAATAAACTTATCCTGAAACATATTAAACCGTAACTTTTAAAGATTATAATTCCCCTTAGGTCTCCCCTTTTGGGACTGACCCGGCGAAAGCGTGTCACTATCGGTATAAACCTGCGAAGGGGATTAAATGCAGAATGATATCTTCCGCGCTCCCGCGGCCCTCGCTCCCGGAACTTACTTATAGCACTTCCGGTTAAACCCCGGGATAGCTTGAAAGGATCCTGCACCGCACTCCTTACTTGCCATAACGGCTAAACGTTACAAGCAATTGGAGTCACATTTACGATTAAGTATTAACCACAAATCATCATCATGACAAAAGAATTAATTATCCTGACAATTTCATGTTTGTTGGCATTTGGTTGTAGAAGAGAACATGCTGCGAAAAACATTGACACTTTTACGATAGACCCTTCGGATACCTCTGAAACTGGATTTTCAAAATATTATGAACTTGAAAAATATATAAAATTAGAAAGTTCTGATTCAGCATTAATAAATGATATAAGAAAAATCGTTTTTACACATGATAAAATATTTATTTTGACTTGGGGGGATGCGCAGGTTATGATTTTCAATTCTGACGGAAGTTTTTTAAATAAAATCTCCAGACAAGGAGGAGGACCAAACGAGTATTTATCTGTTGTTGACATGTCAGTCTCATCAAACGGTGACACTATAGGACTTTACGACAAGTTTTTAAAGAAAATAATCTACTACGACAACAATGGGAATCACTTGAAAACCGTAGATTTAAACATTGATCTTGAATCATTTTCATCTGCCCGGAATGGTAATATAATCGGGTATTCCTTCCTTAACCATAATTCTCCATTGAATGATACCATTTATCAATTATGGTATTTTGACAAGCAAGGTAAAATTCTTGCAGGAAAATTCCCTGTCAGTAATAATCTTTTAGGAAATAGTGTTGGTTTCGCTTCTACTTTTAACTTATCATCATCCGGACTATATTTCTTCCCATTTACCGAAAACATGATTTACAAAATAACTGAAGATCCCTTTGAAGTGACGCCGATTATCAGACTTAATTTCAAAGATCGAACAATGCCTCAGGATCTGCTACTAATGTCTAGAAAAGAAATGAATAATGCATTTAATTATGCTTTTATTATGGTTGGTGGATTTGTAGGAAGAAAGAACTTGTTGTTTAATATTTATTCATATAACCAATTTAAAAATCGAATATCTATTTTGGTAGTAATTAACCAGAGTAATAAAAAATTCTCTTTGATCCCAAATAAGAACTTATACGATGAAATAAATGAAATCCCTATTAAAGCCAATATGCAAAACTTATATATTACCCATGACAGCTATATAGCTATTGTTGATGCAATAAGATTGCAGAATCATGAATTTAAGAATATGCAATCAATTGGATATAGGTTAAAACAAAATTCCCAAGTTACTGACAATCCTATCCTTTTGATTTATAAAGAAAAATAGGCAACTGCTTGTAACACGGACGATAAAATTAATAAACTCTTCACGGTTTTTGCATTGATTCTCTGCACGTTGGACAACAATTGACTGGGTGACAAACCCGGACTCCCGACTCTGCCCGTAGAAACCTGAGTAACCGCAAATTTCAAATACAAATAATATCTCTATACAATAATCAAGATTTAGATAAATTCGAAGTCCCTTCTAAAACAACTAAGCAAAATGTTTAAGAATTATTTTAAATCAGCTATACGTTTTTGGAAACACAATAAAGTTTTTGCATCAATAAATGCATTGAGCCTTTCAATAGCACTTGCAGTTACTTTCATTATAATGCTCTATGTAGTAAATGAGTATAGTTATGATAGATGCCATTCTAACTTCAAAAGGATTTTCAGGGTTCTAAACTATTATGTCGATTATAAGAAATCATATACAGAAACTCCATACGTATTAGCCTCAGCACTAAAAGCTGAGTATCCCCAGGTTGAAAAATCCATATCTGTAATCTCCAAAGCTAGCATAATAATAAAAGTTGAAGATGAAGATTTTACTGTATCTGATGCAGTTTTTACTAATTCTGAAGTTTTTGACATTTTCACACTTCCAGTTGTAAAGAAAGTACAACAAGGAGACCTTTTGGAGGATAAAAATTCAATTGTCATTTCCCAGGAGTTAGCAGAAAAAATCTTCCCGGGACAGGATCCAATCGGAAAGAGAATCACAATTAGTTCATCAGATGGAGATTTACAATTTTTTGTCAAAGCTGTTTTCAGGGATATCCCTTTGAATTCGACTTTCAAAGCTCAATGTCTTTTTAGCAGTAAACTGATTATTGAAAACCTTAACAAAGCTTATAATGTTACAAATTCAGACAAGGACTGGACCAAAAACTCATTTGTAACCTGGGTTTTACTATCAAAAAACTCTGATGCAAAGGAATTAGAAGAACAATTCCAGGCTTTTGAGCTTAAGAACCTTGGCCAGAATGCCAATTATCATTATTTACTTCAAAGTTTATCAAAAGTTTACCTGGGTTCTGAAAATATCGGAAATGTCGGAATAAAAGGCAATACAAAGAATATAAAATTATTTATTACAATCGCTCTTTTAATAATTCTCGTTGCTTCAGCAAATTATATAATCCTGTCTACTTCTGTTTCATCTGAGCGTATGAAGGAAATCGGGTTGCGTAAAACATTTGGAGCAAATAATCGTGAAATTAAATATCAATTATACATCGAGTCTGTTTTAATGGCAATAGGGATAATGCCGATCTCAATTTTAATTATGTGGTCAGCTCTGCCAGCAGCAAGCAAGTTGTTCCAGACACCTATACAAATAATACCCTCAAACATACCGGCTTACATTTTGATCTCATTTGCATTATCATTGTTTATCGGTATATTATCAGGCACATATATTTCCACAATCCTTTCAAGACTAGAGGTTACTAACATCATAAAGAAATCTATTCAAACAGGCAAAAGGAAAACTCTGCTACGCTCGTCGCTTATAGTATTTCAATTAATTATTTTTTGCTCTTTTGTATCATCCGTACTCATTCTACACTCCCAATATCGATATGCAATTAAAAGAGATCCCGGACATTATAACAGGAACGTAATTATATTAAATCTTGGTCGAAATTTTAATGGATATTTAGCATTACTTAATGACCTTAAAGCTAATACTAATGTCATAATGGCTGCTGGATGTGCAGAATGCCTGCCTATGCAGAATTCAGCAACAGGAATGTACCAGCATTTCCAGGATAAAGAAGTTCGGGTACAAGTAGAGGCAATGTTTGTTGATGTCAATTTTCTGGAAACTTTGGGGATAAAACTGGTTGAGGGACGTTCTTTTTCCAAAGAATTTGGGAGTGATCAGACGCAATCTGTAATATTAAACGAAACTGCTGTGAAGAAGTTAGGTGTTGTAAATCCTGTTGGGCAAAAGATTGCAGGTTCGACTATTATAGGGGTTGTCGAGGATTTTAACCTTCATTCAATACACACAGAGATTCCTCCAACAATGATTGTGTTGAAAAACGAAATTCATAGGCAGTTAGTTGTTCGTTATATGCCAGGTTCCTTTAAAAATGTCCTTCAGATGCTGGAGTCAGAATGGAAAAAATTTGATACCGGTCAGCCATTTAGTTATAAAACAATTGAAGACCTGATTTCAGGCATATATCTATCAGAAAAGAAGTTGGGTATTTCAGTAGGCATTTATGCAATTATAGCAATTTTAATTGCTGCATCAGGTTTATTTGGGTTAACTCTTTTTATAGCCAGAACCAGGACAAAAGAAATAGGAATAAAGAAAGTATTTGGATGTTCTGAAAAATCAATTATTTATTCTTATTTATGGGAAAACTTTGGCCTCGTACTTATAGCCGGATCAATATCTATTCCAGTAACTCTTTATTTCATGACTAACTGGTTAAAGGATTTCGCTTATAAAATTAATATTAATTGGTGGGCATTAGTGATACCTTTTTTAATTGCTTTGATTATTGTTCAGTTGACCGTTTTTGTATATTCATTCAACGTATCTAGAATCAATCCTGTTAACACTCTGAAATACGAATAGCACAATAAAAATTCTTTGTCTTTAATTAAATCTGTTCGCTCTAAACGTGACAGTTTCGCAGACTTTTTAAAACGTTTACTCTAAGGTCCTTTGCAAGGAAAAGTAAAGATTTTCTTAACTTATTAACACACACTTAACCTCAATCAACTATGAAACAAGATTCAATTTTCCCGACCAAACCATTTTTCACCTTTACCATCCTGGTGGTACTCGTTTTGACACTTACCCATTGCAAAAAGAGAGCTATCGCTTATGAAACCAATATCAATGGCAATAATGTTGTTATCTGTCCTGTTAATAAAGTGACCGATACTATTCAATTATATTTGAGCAGTTTAATAGAATCTTGTGAGGTTGTAAAACTCCAAAACATTACCGAAGGACTTATTGACAGGGCCTGGCACACAGAAATATCCAAGGATTACATATGCATTAAGACTTACGGTCAGTACCCCGCCAAACTATTTGACATTCATGGTCAGTTCATTCGGAATATTGGCTCAATTGGAAGAGGACCCGGTGAGTATTCAACACTTAATGGTCTGCAATTTAGCCCTTCAGGAGATATGTTATACTTGTTCCCATTTGGTACAACAAGAAAAATTCTTGCTTATGATATTTCAGGTAATCATATTAAAGATATTCCACTTGTTTATACTCAACGGAAATTTAAAGCCTTTTTTTCACCAGACTCAATAATCACTGTAGTCTCTATGCCATTTCAAAATGACTCTGCAATTTGTTTTCAGCAAACTTTAGATGGCAGACTAATTCAAAAAGTATCTCCTCCGGCTCACTTGATCAACCAAAGCTTCGATGGTGAAGTGTTCACAAATTATCTGACTCCCGAATACGACCTCTACAATACTGCTTCTGACACTTTGTACCATTACAATATCGAAAAAAACACTCTGGAACCAAAATTTGCAAAAGATTTTGGGGAAAATAAATTCATAAGTGTGAGCCGGGAAATACCCGGATATTATTTCTTTTACTTCTATAATAAAGAGAATCCATCCAGAAAAATAATTGTTGATAAAACAACATTGGATGCAAATTACTTCACTCTAAAGAATGACTTCTTTGGGAACATTGAGGCTTCACCGGTATTCAGTAATGGATACTTTATCAATAATATTGCGGCTATTACACTCAAAAATCAAATTGAAAAAACACTCAGGACGAATAATTTATCAGAAAGTGACAGAAAAAAGCTTGTTGAGTTTAACACCGACCTGAAACTGGATGACAACAATATAATATTTTATGGAAAATTAAAATAAAACCAAGCATAATAAAGAGGACTTCATGTGGCATGTAGTTCCCGGCATGAAGTCTCACGTTCCGGAAATATGAATGAGTTATTATACCAGCTCCCGTTAGCATGCAAATGAGGCGTTACTGCCCTTAAAGATGAATTCTAATCAAAATTTACAGTAATAAGATTGAAGTTATTAAATAAGTACGTATATTTGTACCTGATTAGGGACTTAAGATAAGGATTATGATAGTAGCAAATTATACCGAATTCAGAAATGAATTAAAGAATTATCTTGACAGTGTGGAATTCAACAATGAAACACTCATTATCAAACGAGGTTCAGGTAAGGGGACAGTACTGATCTCTCTCGAAGAATATAATTCCATCATGGAAACTTTGCATGTTCTCAGTTCTAAGAAAAATGCCAAAAGACTGATCGAGTCAATCGAACAAATGAAAACAGGAAAAAGATCCGAGCAGAAACTAATTGAAGAATAATGAGAATCGTTTTCTCAAAAAATGCCTGGGAGGATTACATTTCCTGGCAGACAGAGGATAAGAAAATCCTTAAGAAAATCAACATTCTCATTAAAGATATACAAAAAAGTCCTTATGAAGGCCTTGGAAAACCTGAGCCTCTCAAGTTTGATCTGGCCGGACTCTGGTCCCGAAGAATAGACCTTGAGCATAGACTTGTGTACAGTATTGAGGAAGGAGATCTGCTTATCTATGCTTGCAGGTATCATTATGATAAAAAATAAAAATTCGCAAGCTGGTACGGACAATATGAACATAAAAGAACAAATCAAAAAGTATATTGACAGTCAACCTGAACCAAAACGTGCTGACATTGAAGCATTACACAAACACATACTTCAGACTTTGCCAAAATGTAAATTATGGTTCTCAGACGGCAAAGACGCTAAAGGTAAAATTGTTTCCAATCCTAATATAGGTTACGGACATCAATCAATAAAATATGCTGACGGAAAAACTAAAGAGTTTTATC
>JBAVOD010000336.1:0-5515 GCA_049691735.1 Bacteroidales bacterium | reverse complement strand
CCCGTAGCTGTCGAGATGCAATTTTTTACAAAAAACTTTTTATTTTATCTAGTTAAGTGCCAAACACAAGTTACCGTCAGCTTCAGCTGACGGAAAGAGGCCTCCCCAATCCCTATCGGGGACTTTAGTCCCCAAAGATTTGGGCTAAAGCCCGGGGCAGGGAGACTTTAGTCCCGAAATATTGGGCTAAAGCCCTGATTCTGAGAAGGTAAAATCCTATCATCCAATGCCTTCAAGTCCCCCTCCGGGGGATTTAGGGGTAAAGAGGGCAGGGGCGAGTGGGGCGCTTAATAGGTGTTATACGACACGACCTGGTCCTTCGGCTTGCGTCGTTTTTCACGGTATTCACTCTCTGCATATCCCAGTGTGATAAGCAGCTCGACTCTCTTTGACGAAGGAATTCTTAGGATCTTCCTGACCTTTTTTTCGTCAAACCAACCCAGGATACACGATCCCAGACCTTCGGCAGTTGCCTGAAGGCAAATGTTCTGACATGTAATCCCGATATCGATCCGCGAATAGTCCTTTCTTTTTACTGAGCTTCCGAATTTTGATGAGAAGTTCGGGTTCTCCCTTACTATCACAATTATGACCGGAGCCTGCCCGGCAAACGAATTCATTCCTGTCAGCGGCTCAACTGCGGCTCTGGCAAGATCCTTTAGCACCATCGGATCGTTCACCACTATGAATTTCCAGGGCTGGGAATTGCAGGCAGAAGGTGCCATTCTGCCTGCTTCTGTGATCCTGTCAATTTTGTCGGATTCAACTGATCTGTCACTGTACTTCCTGTCGCTTTGACGGTGTAGTATCAGATCAAGCGTCTCCTTTGCATTTGTCATCGGCTAGTAATTTTCGGCTCTGAGTTCGAAAAAACTCATGGGATGGAGGCATGCAGGACACTTATTGAGTGCTTTCGTGCCGAAATGAATATATCCGCAATTCCGGCAGTACCAGAATATCTTTCCGTCGCGTTCGAATACCTTATCCTGCATGACGTTCTCAAGCAGCTTACGGTATCTTTCCTCATGAGCTTTTTCAGCTATTGAGATCGCTTTGAAAGCTGCAGCTATTTCCTTGAAGCCTTCTTCCTCGGCAACCTGCGCAAAATGTGGATATAATTCCGACCATTCTTCGTGTTCCCCGTCAGCTGCTTCGGTCAGATTATCCTTGGTGGTCAGGGTTTTGCCTGCCGGATAAGAGGCAGTTATTTCGACCATTCCGCCTTCGAGCATGTTGAAGAATCTTTTTGCATGCTGCTGTTCCTGCAGTGCAGTTGTGAGGAATATACCCGAGATCTGCTCGTAACCTTCGTCCTTTGCGGCCTTAGCAGCAAATTCATACCTGTTTTTGGCCTGCGATTCACCAGCGAATGCTTTCAGCAGGTTCTGTTCTGTCTTTGTACCTTTCAGATTGTTTCCCATAATGCTCAGAATTAGATTAAGTTATAAATGATTCTACTGTTGTTCTTTGAGTCTTGCTACAATTTGCTGTACGGGCTGTTAAACCAGAGCAGGCTTATTCGGCGCTGCCCCTGCATGCAGGATAACCATGGTCATCCGGTCCGATTGAAATCTGTTTATTTGAGGCTTCATAACTATATTATGCAAAATTATTTATCTTTATTATCAAATTGAGCAATTTGGAATAATTATTAACCTTAAACCTTTAAGAAAATGGTAGCATTACTGGTTATTATTGTAATCATAGTCATCTTTGTCCTGATGGCAGTGTCGCTGTACAACAGGCTTGTCAGGCTCAGGAACAACAGGGAACAGGCGTTTGCCGACGTTGATGTGCAGCTAAAGCTGCGGCACGACCTTATACCTCAGTTAGTGGAATCGGTAAAAGGATACATGGGGCATGAAAGGGGAGTGCTGACCGAAATTACGGAAGCACGTGCCAATGCAATAAAAGCTACGACGATAAATGAAAAGATTGCTGCCGAGACGAGGCTTTCCACTGCTCTTGAAGGATTGAAGGTATCAGTCGAAGCGTATCCCGATCTGAAAGCAAGCCAGAATTTCCTTGAACTTCAGGGTGAAATAGCTGATGTTGAAAACAAGATAGCAGCGGCACGCCGTTTCTTCAATTCCGCTACCAAAGAGCTGAATGTGGCTACGGAATTGTTCCCGTCGAATATGATCGCCACATTGTTCAATTTCAAGCGTGAACCCATGTTTGAACTGGGTACCCAGAGGGCTGAGGCTGAACAACCACCCCAGATAAAGTTCCAGTAGGATGAAATATTTCGGCCTTCAAAGCCAGATAAGGAAAAACAATACCAATTCAGTCCTGCTCCTGGTAATGTTCCCCCTTGTATTTATCGGGCTGGCATGGCTCTTTTTTTTCTTAACGACAATGGCTTTTCCTCAGGAGCAGGCTACGACTGCAGATGTCAACCACGCGTTTCTGAGGACTATCCCCTGGATAACGATTGGTGTCATTGTATGGTTTACAATTGCCTGGTTTTCTCATACTTCCATAATTAACAATGCAACTGACTCAAGACCTCTTGAAAGGTCCGAAAACAAAAGGGTCTATAACATTGTGGAGAACCTGTGCATCTCAACCGGAATGACGACACCAAAAATCTGCATTATCGAGGATGACTCACTGAATGCTTTCGCCAGCGGCATCGATTCAAAGACTTACACAATTTCCCTCTCGCGCGGCATTATCGACAAGCTCAACGACGATGAGCTCGAAGCAGTGGTTGCGCATGAGCTTACTCATATCAGGAACCGGGATGTCAGGCTGCTTATCATCTCAATAATCTTTGTCGGGATTTTTGCATTTTTAGCTGAAATGCTTTTCAGATCGCTCCAGTTTGGAAGGATAGGGGGACGTGGCAAAAAAGGCGGATATAGTATATTAATTGCGCTCCTCCTTGCAGCTATAGGTTATTTACTTGCGACACTTTTCAGGTTTGCGCTTTCGAGGAAGCGCGAATATCTTGCCGATGCAGGATCGGTGGAACTTACCCACAGGCCGTTGTCGCTTGCATCAGCCCTGCGGAAAGTAGCAGCTGACCCGACGATTGAAGCAGTAAAGCGCAAGGATATTGCACAGATGTTCATAGAAAATCCACAGAAAGAGGAGAAGAAAAAATCGTTTTCAATCGGTCTTTTTGCTACACATCCCCCGATCGAGAAGAGGATCGCGCTTCTGGAACAATATTAGGATAGGCCCCGGATCGATAAGCTGCTCTAGTGTGATTTAGAGCCCGATCTTTTTATTATCAGCTTCGGTTCTTCTCCTTTAATAAGGCGTGCAATATTTTGCCTGTGAGTAATGAGCAGGGAAACAGCCACAAGTACAGAAAAGATTTTCAGGAAGACCGAAGGTGTGCTGAAGATCAGGAATAATAAGATGGGGAATGCCACACCGGCCGACATTGAGGATAATGATACATAACCGGTAGCCAGCAGGACGCAAAGGAACACGAACATACAGGATAATGTGAGAAGAGGATATACTGCAAGAAGGACGCCGAATACGGTAGCCACTCCTTTTCCGCCCCTGAAACCGGCAAACACAGGGAAGATATGGCCGATCACAGCGAGGAGTCCGGCAATTATCTGGTAATTTGCAAGTGCCGGAGAGCCGTGAGGAGCAAGGTTCAGGAATACTGGAAGCATGGCTGCAAGCCAGCCTTTGAATACATCAATAACGAGAACAGGGATCCCGGTTTTCCAGCCCAGAACCCTGATGACATTTGATGCGCCGGCATTACCACTCCCGTGCTCCCTTACGTCGGTATTGTGAAAGATCCTGCCCACCCAGACTGCAGTTGCAACTGAGCCAAGGAGATAGGACAATATAAATGTAGCTGACAGTTTAAGTGTTTCCATCATTATTGACCCGCATTACATCCTGGGCCCGAATTCAATAAGTTTTTTCGTTTCATCATTTGAAGAGAACTTGCTGAAATTATTTATGAATTTCAGGGCAAGGTCGGTGGCTGCGATATGCCATTTAATGGGAGAGCTCCATGCTCTGGAAGGATCAAGCAGGGAACTGCTTATTCCGTCAATCTTTACAGGAATGCTCAGATTGAATACCGGGATGGTTGTAAATTCTCCCTTTTTCAGTGAATCATCAAGTATTGCGTTGATTATCTTACGGGTAGTCGGAAGATCTATCCTGGTCCCAACGCTGTATGGCCCGCCGGTCCATCCGGTATTTACAAGCCATGCCTCAGTACGATGCAGCTTCATCTTACGGGTAAGCTGACGGGCATAAATGATGGGATCGAGCATAAGGAAAGCTGCCCCGAAGCATGCCGAGAACGAAGGAACAGGTTCAACTATACCTCTTTCGGTACCGGCAACCTTTGCTGTATAACCACTCAGGAAATAGTACTGTGTCTGATCCTCTGTGAGTCTGCTGACAGGGGGAAGCACACCGAATGTATCGGCTGTAAGAAAGATCACCTTTCTGGCATGCCCCGCTTTTGAAACCGGCTTAACGATATTATTAATATGGTATATTGGATAGGAAACCCTTGTATTTTCTGTTTTTGAATCGCTGTTGAAATCGATGGTCCCGTCCGGAAGTACCACAAGGTTCTCAAGGAGTGCATCACGGCGGATTGCGTGGTAAATATCGGGTTCGTGGTCTTTGCACAGTTTGATGCATTTTGCGTAGCAGCCGCCTTCGAGGTTGAAGATGCCGTCGTTGTCCCATCCGTGTTCATCATCGCCGATAAGAGCCCTGTCGGGATCGGTCGATAATGTTGTTTTGCCTGTTCCCGAAAGGCCGAAAAAAATCGCCACATCGCCTTTCTTTCCGACGTTTGCCGAGCAGTGCATTGAGGCAATCGCCTTAAGTGGAAGGTAATAATTCATCACCGAAAAAATTCCCTTTTTCATTTCACCCCCGTACCATGTTCCACCGATCAGGAGCATTCGCGCGGTAAGGTTGAAAAAGACAAAATTCTCGGAGTGAAGCCCCTGTTTTACCCAGTCGGGGTTAACCGCCTTTGAGGCATTTAGAACCACGAACTGAGGCTTAAAATTTTCGAGCTCTTCAGGTTCAGGTCTTATGAACATGTTCTTTACGAAGTGTGCCTGCCAGGCAACCTCAACTATGAATCTTACTGCGAGCCGGGTGTCGGGATTTGCCCCGCAGTAGCAGTCGATAACGTACAGCCGCTTACCTGAAAGCTGCCTTACTGCAATATTCCTGCAGTGTTCCCATATCTCCGGTGTAATTGGCTTGTTATCCGATATCTTTGTTTTCTCACTCTTCCACCAGATCGTATCCTTTGTTGTCTCATCGAGCACAACATACTTGTCATTAGGCGACCGGCCCGTAAAAATGCCGGTATCCACGGCAACGGCGCCCGATTTTGTTATTGTCCCCCTTTCGAATTTTCCGTTCCCGGGTTTTGTCTCTTCAGCAAACAGCTGGTTGTAAGTCGGATTATAGATGACTTCAGTTACGTTCTCAATTCCGTAATCTTTTAAATCAGCAGAGGTAATCATATCTGAAAAGGAATTTTAAGTTGCAAAGG
>JBAVOD010000335.1:0-2454 GCA_049691735.1 Bacteroidales bacterium | reverse complement strand
TTAGAATCGTTTGAATAGAGACTGTTATTTGACCTCTTCAAAATCAACATCGGTTACTTCATCGCTTCCGCCTTTGGGCTTTCCATCCCCGGCTGAGCCCTGTCCGGGCTGCGATGACTGTTGACCGGTGGTGCTCTGGGCAGTCTTATACATTTCTTCAGAAGCCGCCTGCCAGATTGAATTCAGGTTGGCAAGGGCTTTGTCGATTGCATCAATATCCTGCGACTTGTGGGCATCCTTTAGTTTTGCAAGTGCGCCTTCAATGGCAGCTTTTTTGTCGGCAGGCAATTTGTCGCCGAATTCCTTCAGCTGCTTTTCTGTCGAGAATATCATGCTGTCGGCACTGTTGATCTTGTCAGCTTTTTCCTTTATCTTTCTGTCGGCTTCGGCATTTGCACTGGCTTCTTCTCTCATCTTTCTTATCTCGTCCTCGCTCAGACCTGAAGAAGCTTCGATCCTGATCCTCTGTTCCTTGCCCGTTCCGCGGTCCTTTGCGGTAACGTGAAGGATCCCGTTGGCATCGATATCGAAAGTGACCTCAATCTGGGGTATTCCCCTGGGGGCTGGCGGAAGGCCATCAAGATGGAACCTTCCGATAGTTTTATTTCCTGAAGCTATAGGTCTTTCACCCTGAAGAACATGTATTTCAACAGAGGGCTGGTTATCGGCTGCTGTTGTGAATACTTCCGTCTTTTTTGTTGGTATTGTGGTATTTGATTCAATGAGGCGGGTCATAACGCCACCCATGGTCTCAATTCCGAGTGACAACGGGGTCACGTCGAGAAGGAGGACATCCTTCACTTCACCAGTGAGCACGCCCCCCTGTATGGCTGCTCCGACTGCAACGACCTCATCGGGATTAACTCCCTTTGAAGGTACCCTGCCGAAGAATTTCTCAACAAGCTGTTGTATTGCAGGTGTCCTGGTCGATCCGCCGACAAGGATTACCTCATCTATGTCCGAAATCTTGTAACCAGAATCGCTAAGTGCTTTCTGGCAAGGCCCTATGCACGCCTGGATCAGACTGTCACAAAGCTTTTCGAACTGTGAGCGGGTAAGTGTTTTCACAAGGTGCTTCGGAATTCCGTCAACCGGCATTATATAAGGAAGGTTGATCTCGGTGGTTGTGGAGCTTGAAAGCTCGATCTTTGCCTTTTCGGCAGCTTCCTTCAGACGCTGAAGAGCCATCGGGTCCTTGCGCAAATCGACGCCTTCGTCACGGAGGAACTCCTCTGCAAGCCAGTCAATTATCTTATGGTCAAAGTCGTCCCCACCCAGATGCGTATCTCCGTTTGTCGATTTAACTTCAAATACACCATCACCAAGTTCAAGGATAGATATATCGAATGTTCCGCCACCAAGGTCGAAGACAGCAATTTTGAGATCCTGTGATTTCTTATCAAGCCCGTAAGCAAGGGAAGCAGCAGTAGGCTCATTTATTATTCTCTTTACGTTAAGGCCTGCAATTTCACCGGCTTCCTTCGTAGCCTGGCGCTGCGAATCACTGAAATATGCCGGGACCGTGATGACAGCATCCGTGACCTCCTGGCCAAGATAATCCTCGGCAGTCTTCTTCATTTTCTGAAGGATCATTGCCGAGATCTCCTGAGGAGAATACAACCTGCCGTCAATGGAAACTCTTGGCGTATTATTGTCTCCCCGTTCAACAGGGAATGTAACACGCTTGATTTCCGGAAGTACTTTATCGTAGGTTTCACCCATGAACCTTTTAATTGAGTATACGGTCTTCTTGGCATTGGTTATAGCCTGACGTTTGGCGGGATCACCAACCTTGCGTTCACCATTTTCAACAAATGCAACAACGGATGGAGTAGTCCTTTTACCCTCGCTGTTCGGTATGACTACCGGCTCATTACCTTCCATCACTGCAACGCAGGAGTTAGTTGTTCCCAGGTCAATTCCTATTATTTTTCCCATTTTATGACAGATTTAATTAATCTATGTGTGTTTAATAATCAATGATTATGCCATAAGATTAATAGTGTTGTTTTATGCAAATATGGCATTACTTGTGTTTTGGTAAATTGTCAACGTGACAAAACGGCATGACAGGCAGAACCCTGAACAAAAAAGATTTGCGCCTGAGAATGTTTAATCTTCATCAAATAAGTAACTTTGTTACCTGGATCAAAAAAAACCGGTAATATGACAGAGGGCAAATCCATCAAGCTGGTTACCACTCATGTTTTGAATGAGATGAAGCAGAAGGGCGAGAAGATCGCCATGCTGACAGCATATGATTTTTCAATGGCAAGGATACTTGACGAGGCGGAGATTGACGTGATCCTTGTAGGAGATTCAGCTTCGAATGTCATGGCCGGCTTTGAGACGACTCTTCCCATAACCCTTGACAATATGATCTACCATGCCGCTTCTGTTGTACGCGGTGTGAAGAGGGCGCTGGTTGTGGTCGATCTTCCCTTCGGGACATAC
>JBAVOD010000334.1:0-5261 GCA_049691735.1 Bacteroidales bacterium | reverse complement strand
ATCCTATATTGTTGAGATGACGATCGATAGCTGCACATTTTTCCTCCAGTTTAATCCATGTTTCACCGGCCCGGTTCAATACCTGGTATTTTACCAGTTCTTTTTCAGCTTCCTCCTCTTTTTTCTTTAAATCAGTTAACTGACGTTTTATATCGTGATATTGGGCTCCTGGAGAGGAGATAAAATCTACTGCTTTTATACCGAATAGTTTAAATCCTTTCCTGTTTCCTTTTGCATCGACAGCCTGTTTTTTTAACATTGAGATACTGTACGCAAGCCCACTGAGATTTGATTCCTTTTCTTTTATCTGTTTAATCTCATCCAGGAGTTTTAATTTGACATCTTCAAGGTAAAGCCGCCAGACTTCTTCCAATGACTCAAGATATTGACTGATCTTTCCGCTTACTGTTATTTCGGACGAGAGATCTGCAATCCATTTCCTTGTAAGCTCCAGTTCTGTAAGCCCCGATAAAAGCTCTTTGAGCTCTGCACCCGGACTATCGGTAACCTTTAACAGCCAGCCGTCCGGAATATTGAATCTGCAACTTATTTCCGGAAGTGAAAGATCACTTCTGAGAACATCTTCAGAAATAACACCTGAATAAAAGACTTCCAGGGCTTCCAGAACAGATGTCTTACCCGATTCATTCTGTCCGATAAGGCATGTCACATTATCGGGTGATAAACTCTGCCAGTCGGTATCAACAATCGATCTGAAATTTTTAATCCTGAAAGCTAACAGCCTCATAATATTATTATATCATAACTGAAATCCAAAAACGAGAACATCATCATTTTGTTGTGATTTACCCTTCCATTCATTAAATGAGGACTCAAGGTATTCTTTCTGAGATGCCATGGGGAGACTGCTGACTGACAAAAGAACCTGCTTAAACCTACTGTATTTGAATTTCTTATCAGTTATCTCGCCAAACTGATCAGCGAAACCATCGGAAAAAAGGTAAAATATGTCACCCTGTTGTGTATTGATTAATGTGTTTGTAAACGGCCTCTCGGTCTGGGGTGCGATCCCGATAGTCATTTTGTCAGGTTTGAATTCATCCAGTACACCGTTTCTTATCCTTATCAGGGGACGGTTGGCCCCTGCAAACTGTAATGATTCTGATCCCGGTTCAATTATGCAAAGACCGATATCTATACTGTCTTTTGCCTCGTCGTTGTCACCTGTCTGGTTAAGGGCTTTCATGACTTTCTCCCTCATGCAGTTCAGAATACGATTTGCCCTGCTGTTTGATTTCGATTGAAGGATCTCATTCAGAAAGCTTATTCCGAGGAAACTCATCAGTGCCCCCGGGACTCCATGCCCTGTGCAGTCGCCTGCTGCAATGCATGTGAACTGATTGCCTGAAAATGTATAGTAGAAATCTCCGCTTACAATGTCCTTCGGAAGAAAAAGAACAAAAAAATCGCTTAAAATGGTCCTGGGAAAAAATGGATCAGGCATTAATGCATGCTGAATCATACCTGCATAACGAAGACTTGCCAGATGGTCTTCCACCCTGGGATCACTAAGCAGATTTGAAGGATCTTCGGATATATCAGGTTCGTACGGTGCCATTACCGGGAAAAATAAACAGATTATATATAAACTGGTTTTTGCCAGGCAATATTGCAGGGAAAGCCCTTAAAGCATTATCTGACAATTATGACTCCTCCCCTAAAGGGGGCTTTAAAATGCAATGAAGAGATAAGATTTTTCAATAAACATCCGGTCATTGCGTGGTGCGGGTTGCGGGTAGAACGAGGGAGGTTTAAGGGGAAAAGAGTTGATGTGGATTTAATACTGAGTTAATCAAACCTTAATTAATTCTTAATCCAAATCAGGCGTACTTGTAGCAATATTGTATCAGGTTTGCTAAGTGTGATTCTGCATGTGGACAATACCCTGCATTATCTGATTAAAATAAAGTTGGAAAAGTGAGCAAAAATCTTAATACTATTAATAATCAAATACATATTTCTTCTCCCGATACCGGGGGAAGATCAATTCGAATTAATGACGATAACATTAACGGGGTAATTGAAACTAAGTCATTCGCCGGAAGGGCCGGTCGTAGTCCGGCAATTTTTACCCTGCTTACCGAAGGTGGTATTAACTTCTTCCGCTATCTTAAAATTCTTGGTTTGTCAGGAGAACCTAATCTGATTGTACTTTCCTCCAGGCATCATTATTATTTTGATGAAAATGATTTAAAAAGCGTCAGAGTCGTAGTAAATCTCAAGAAGCTAAACCAGATTAAGTATCTGGATATGTTTTTTGATACACTTTTTCGCATTTTACCCCAGGATGCAAGTTTTATAGGATATTTTTCGGACATCAAATCTTTGAAAGTGAATGGAGTTCATCTTAAATTTATTACATGGTTATATAACAGATTGGCAAATATTCTCTCTTTCAGGGCCGAGCATATACTGGACGAAAACAAAGTTTCAGAACTATTGAAAAAGAGGAGTTACAATATGACAAATATGATAAGGATGAACGGTCTTATATATTTCTGTTCACAGAGTAAAATCCATCATAAGGTCGAATTAAATCCTCTGCAAAGTGCAGGATAAGGGATTACTGATCTCTCTTAACAATAATAAAAATAATTCATATGATTTTAGCATTTCTGAATGTACTTGAACGAATAAGTTTTGATGAGACTTTATTCAAAAAGGAATTTATAAAGACGCTCGGGTGGGTATCGAAAGATGATTTTCCTGCAATTCAGGAATGGATGCATAATCATCGGGTCTCTGAGAAATATCCTGAACTGGAAGAACTTCTTTTGAAATTTAAGTTTGTTTCTCGCTGAGTTTCGCAGAGTCTGACGCAGATTTCCGCAGAGAATATTTCCTCGACGGTCGGCTCTCGCAACAAACCTGAACATTAACCGATTACCGAACACCGATTACCGGATACCGCTTTTGCTCCCTGCTTACAAGCTTGGTTTTAACGCCCTTAACGGTTTTATCAATCTGAATATCAACCTTCTCTTTTCTGTTATTATATCCGCTGTCCCCGTCATTTCGTTGATAAAGTCCAGATTTATATTATATGTCGATTTCATCCCGTCTGACAGATGGATTTCAGCAATATACTCTTCTGCTTCCGGAACAAGTGAAAGTGAACTTATCCTTCCTTTTATTACTCCGAACTCCATGTAAGGAAACCCTGAAAGTTTTATGTTCACCTCCTGACCTGCCTTTACCCTGCCTATTCCCGAGATGGGTACTTTGGCCCTGACAATTATTCTCACCGAATCCTCAGGGATCACTGTCGCAAGGATTTCGCCTTCCCTGATGACCTGATTCTCGCTCCAAAACCTTGTAAAAGTTATTCTGCCATTTACCGGGCTTTCGATAAGGTATTTCTCCTTCCATTGTCCGAAAGCGATATTGAGTGTTTGAAATGCTTCATCCAGGTCCATACTGAACCTGTTCAAATCGTTTTCAAGCTGAACCTGAAGATCCAGTCGGGTCTCTTTCAACCTCATGGAAGCTATTTCATTGTTCTTTATAGCAGCCTTTAGAGAGCTGTGTGAAGATTGCTTCTGGATCAGGGTTTGTTTTGACTTTTCATATTCACTAAGCGACACGGGATGAAGCTGGCTGAAATAAAGCAGGGAATCACGCTCAAAGCTGTTGGTGACAAGCATTAAATCTTTTTCGGAAAGCATTACCTGATTAAGCATTTCGGCAGAATACTCATCCTGCTTCTTAATCTGCTCTTTCAGCAGATTGAGCTTGGCGGGGATATATGCCTGAGCCAGGTACTCCTTATATTGTTTGAAAAGACCCGAGAAACCAGAGTAGCTCATCTGGATCTCTCCAAGCGCCAGCCCGTCCGGAGCATCATAGGATGCTGCCCTTTCGTGCCAGTCCGGAAACCTTTGTAGTGCATCTGTAAACGATTCAAGCGACAAAACATCCCCGAAGCGTGAGGTATTTGCTATTACAGCCACAGCCTCTTTGTATTCAACATATTCCTCATTTTTAGCGATGAGTTTTTCAATTTTACCTCCTGATCGGGCGGTCAGGGGTGCAGGTGAATTAAAAGTAGTAATCGTTAAAGGCGCTTTTACTACCGTGGGAAAATTGAATAACCAGGATAAACCGAGAATAATCAGGATGATAGAAAAAAATAAAAATGATCCCCACCGGAGGAAACCACCGGGAATACCCGACATTACTTCCTGCATTTCCGGGTTGCGGATCTCATTTTGGTTTAACATTGTCATAATTGCTAAAAATCTCCTTAATTTTTCTGCTCTGTTCTTCTTGCTTCTTGCCCTGTGCTCTGTGCTCTGTGCCCTGTGCTTCCTGCCCCACGCTCCCTGCTCCCTTCCCCCCGCTTCTTGCCCCGGGGCAGAGTGAATCAGCCTCCCAGCTCCAACTGATCCTTCACCAGATTAAAATAGGCTCCTTTCCTTTCTACCAGCTCTTTATGTGCTCCTTTTTCAACTATTTCTCCCTTTTCAAGCACAACAATCTGGTCGGCAGTTCTTACGGTACTTAGCCGGTGAGCTACAACAACCACAGTCTTTCCTTCGAAAAAAGTCCCAAGATTATCCATAATGGTCTTTTCATTTGTTGCATCCAGGGCATTTGTAGCTTCATCGAAGAAAATATAATCAGGTTCCTTGTATACTGCACGTGCAATCAATAACCTCTGTTTCTGACCTGTGCTCAATCCCCGGCCATCATTCCCGATCCTTGTATTGTAGCCTAGCGGCAGGCTGCTTATGTACTCTCTGATATTTGCCGTCTCTGCCGCTCTCCCTATCCTCTCCTTATCCGGCGTATCATCAATAAGACCTATATTCGACGCAATCGAATCGGTGAATATAAAGCCTTCCTGCATTACGACACCGCATTTCTTCCGCCACTCAGTCTGCTTGTAATTCTTTAACGGTGTGCCGTTTAAAGAGATCCCTCCTTTGACCGGATCATAATATCCCAGTATCAGTTTAATAAGTGTGGTTTTCCCGCTGCCACTTACACCTACAAAGGCCGTAACCTTCCTTGCAGGTATAACAAGTGATATATTATTGAGTACCTTTTCGGAATGCGGGCCTTCATACTGGAAAGTCAGGTCTTTAATTTCTATGTCTTTGCCGGCAGGAATCTCATCGATCTTATCAGCTTCTGCCTTCTCCTCATCTTCCTTGTCATGTATCTAACCAAGTCTTTCAAGACTTATCCTTGCATCCTGGGCTGACTGTGCAAGCCCGATAAACTGATGTATCGGGCTG
>JBAVOD010000333.1:0-10228 GCA_049691735.1 Bacteroidales bacterium | reverse complement strand
TCCCGGCTGTGGTAAAGGGTTGAGAACCTGTTCAGCAGATCTGTGTATCTTTTTGCATTGCGTCTGAGTTCGGAGGGATTGTTGCCGTAAAGCTCGCGGAAAGCGGGATTATCGCCATTGTTTATCTTAACTGTCAGATTTTCTGAAGTTGCCATTTGTTTATGATTTTACATTTGAGCAGGACAAGATAACATTTTTTTACCGGGCCAATTATGCATAGAGGCTGTCCCGGTGTAAAAGAGACAGCCTCTCAGTGCAATTCCCTGTCGTTTTGTACTTAACAGGTTATTTATGTTTACTTCCGACAAGAGCATAAAAGACAATATAAAGGTAACTTACTATCGGAAGTATGAATGCGAACCTGACCCCGAAGCCGTCGGCCACTGCGCCCATCAGCACCGGAAGCACAGCACCTCCCACGATAAGTGTGTTGATAAGGCCTGATGCCATGCTGAGTTCGCTTTTATCGAGTCCGTCAACACCGAGTGCAAATATGTTCGGGAACATGATTGAGTTGAAGAATCCGATAGAAAGGCCGAGCCACAGTATAACCGGCCCGTTGCTTGCCATCACCACAACAAGAAGTACCGCTGCGATCATTCCGAATACTGCCAGCGACCTGCTTGCGTTTCCCTTGCCAAGCTGCATGGCCAGGTAGTTTATAACTGCAATACCGGCAAAAATCAGTCCGTCGGTTATCTCCCTTCTTACGAACCATCCTACGAACAGTGCAAGTGCAACCACCAGCACGGCATAGAGGATTTTTTTACCACTTGAAGTATCCGAAAGCATGAACGATCCGTAAAACCTTCCCACCATTGCGCCTCCCCAGTAGAGGGCGATCATTATTGCCGCAGCCGACTGTGCCATGTTCAGCTCAACCTGGAAATATCTCTGTAGCATTGCCGCTGTGCCTACTTCGGCACCTACATAAAAGAAGATCGCGAGTGCACCAAGGATCACATGGGGATATTTCCATACGCTTTTCCGTTCGATTCCCTGTGTGGGAATGACGGGCAGTTTGAGGAGCCAGACGGCAATCGCTATGATTATTACTATAATTCCGATGATTAGGAAGGGAGTGGGTACCGACCTGGCAGCGTCAACCGGGGCAAGAGTTGCAGAAACGGCCTTGAAGACAAATACGCTGGCAACGATCGGGGCAATATAGGTTGCTATCGAGTTCAGTGCCTGGGTCAGGTTAAGCCTTCCGGAGGCAGTCTGCGATGGTCCGAGAGCCGTGACATAAGGGTTTGCTGCAACCTGGAGGAATACAACACCGGCAGCAAGGATAAATATAGCGAACAGGAAGAACGGAAATGAAAGTGCCTGAGCAGCAGGATAAAACAGGAAGCTCCCGACAGCGACAAGCAGCAGACCGAGGATGACCCCTCTCTTGTACCCTATATTTTTAATTATGGCGCCTGCTGCAAACGACAGCACGAAATAAGTAAAGAAAAAAGCAAAGTTTACAAGCTGTGCGGCGAAGTTCGAGAGCTCAAAAACTGCCTTGAACTTGTCGGCCAGCGTGATGTTAAAGGTTGTAACAAAGCCAAGCAGGAAGAATATCATTCCCATAAACGCCATTCCGGCTGCCTGTGTGTTTTTCTGCTCCGTCATCGTGTAAGTTTTAGGTTAGATAAATTTCATGATGGTATTCGGTAGTAGTAAAATTACATTTAAAGATCGATTTTCCTATATGTGAGCCACAAATTTTTAAAAATCAGGAACTGCCATGATTTTATTGCTGAATACATATCTTTGCGGAAATAAAACAAGATTGACAAGATATTTCATATATATCTCATTCAAAGGTAGTTCCTATCACGGATGGCAGAATCAGCCAAATTCGGAGACAGTTCAGAAAATCCTTGAAATGGCACTTTCGCTTATCGTGGGAGAATATATAACGTCCACCGGGGCAGGCCGGACTGATGCCGGAGTTCATGCTAAAATTTTCTGTGCCCATTTCGACAGCTCCAGACCAGGGCTGGATACTGATAAGAATCTGATTTTCAAGCTTAACCGATTTCTTCCTCACGATATAGCAGTAAGTTCTATAAGAAAAGTAAAGCCCGATGTAAACGCAAGATTCAGTGCGATTTCGAGGACATACAAATACTTTATAAACCTTGAAAAGGATCCGTTCTGCTATGAATCGAGCTGGTACCTTTACGGACAGCCTGATCTGGAATCCATGAAAAGGGCTTCTGAACTGCTCCTGCGGCACTCGGACTTTACCAGTTTCAGCAGGTTACATTCTGACAATAAAACCAGCATATGCAGGATTTTAAGCGCAGGTTGGGAATCGGACGGCAGCTATCTTGTATTCACCATAAAGGCCGACAGGTTCCTGAGGAACATGGTGCGGGCCATCGTAGGTACAATGGTCGATCTGGGATATGGCAAGATAAGCATTGAAGAATTTGAAAAAATTATTGATGCGAGGGACCGTTCAGCTGCCGGCAGCTCAGCACCTGCCAGGGGGCTCTTCCTTTACGGGATTGAATACCCGGAAGAAATATTCAACTACGGAAATATTTAAAACTTTTAATCGTTTGCATAAAGAATTAAACCGGACCACCGGAAATTAATATACGGAAATATGATTCAGACAATACTATCAGCCCCGCTGGGCGCCGTTACAACGGACCAGACGACCACCCTTCTCGACCTTATGATGAAGGGAGGAGTAATAATGATACCCATAGTTCTGCTTTCGCTCGTAAGTATTTATATTTTTATTGAAAGACTTGCATATATAAACAGGCTTGCTGCAATAAATAGCGGGCTTGTTCCTGCTGTGGTGAGCGAACTGGAGGGGGGGCATCGCGACAAAGCGATGCTCCATGCCAGGGCTGACCAGGGAGCTGTGGGAAGGATACTTGAAAGCGGACTTGAAAAAGCAGGGAAACCGGTAAGTGAAGTTGAACGTAACCTTGAGACAATCACCAATCTTGAGCTTACGAAGATGGAAAAGAACACGGGGTACCTTGGCATCATTGCGGGAGTTGCACCTATGCTGGGGTTCATAGGGACAATTTCCGGTGTTATAAAAATATTCTATAACATATCTCTTGCCGACAATATAAGCATTGGCATCATTGCAGGAGGTCTTTACCAGAAGATGATCTGCAGCGGCGCAGGTCTTATTGTCGGTGTACTGGCCTATGCGGCATATCACTATCTTCAAATGAGGATCGACAGGTATACCATCAGGTTGCAGGAATCGCTCATCCAGTTCTTAAAAGCAGTATAAGATGAATATCAGAAGGACCAAGCAATTCAAGCCTGAGGTAAGCACCTCATCCTTAAATGATATTATGTTCTTCCTGCTTCTGTTCTTCCTTATCGTGTCGACGCTTGCAAATCCAAATGTCATAAAAGTTTTGCTTCCCAAGTCAAAGACGGCACAGGAAATAGATAAGCAGCAGGTTAATCTTACAGTGACTGCCGACCGGAAATACTTTATCGATCAGAAGGAAGTGCTCCTGTCGGAGCTGGAACAGAAGCTTCAGTCGCGGATTACGGGCATTGAGAATCCGACAGTAGTTCTGAGATTTGCGAAGACGCTTAATATTCAGGACCTTGTCGATGTTCTTGAAGTTGGCGTAAGGTTGAATATCAAAATGGTGATGGCTACCGAAAAGTCAAATTCGCAGATCTGAGTGCGGGGTAAGAGACGGGCAATTGTCACAGCGATCAAAGACCCCTCTGCCCGCCACCTGCTAGGTAGGTTTCTCTATGGCGTTCGTTAAAGCAATCAAAGACCCCTCTGCCCTGGCGGGCACCTTGGCAGGGAGGTTCCTCTATGGCGTTCGTAAAGCGATCAAAGACCCCTCTGCCCTGGTGGGCACCTCCCCTTGAAGGGGAGGAGGTACAGGATATAGAATGAGCTGATCAATATTCGTCGGGAAGTTCCTTAAGCTGGGCAAGTGTGAATACGGGACCGTCCTTGCACACATAAACCTTTCCCACGTTGCATCTTCCGCACTTGCCGAACCCGCATTTCATTCGGTTTTCAAGGGTTGTATAGATATTCTCGTCTGAAAATCCGAGTTTACCCAGAACAGGAAATGTATATTTTATCATTACCGGCGGCCCGCAGACAATTGCGATCGTATTGACAGAAGAGGGAGCCTCTTTTTCGACGATTGTAGGAACAAAGCCGATCTCGCCATTCCAGTCGGGTGACTCACCTCCCGGATCAACAGTAGTAACAAGCCTGACATCCCCGCGTGCTTTCCACAATTCAAGCTCATCCTTGTAAACGAGATCATTGACACTCCTCGCTCCATAAATAATAGTAACATCCCCGAAATTCTCCCTTAGATCGAGTGCATTCCAGATGACGCAACGCATCGGAGGAAGAGCTATCCCTCCAGCAATGAAAAGAAGATTCTTACCTTTCCATTCATCGATCGGAAAAACATTGCCATAAGGGCCCCTGAAACCGATTATGCTTCCTTCCTCGCAACCGGCAAGTGCATTTGTCACCTTTCCTGTCTGTCTGAACGTGCATTCGATATAGCCCTTGCGTGTAGGAGATGAAGCAATACAGAATGTCGACTCCCCGGCCCCGTAGATTGAATATTCACCAAACTGGCCTGCCCTGAAGCTGAACCTCTCGGATTCATCCTGGTTGACAAATTTCAGCATAAAGGTTTTAACGCCCGGAGCCTCATGAGTGATCTTATCGATCTTCATAAGATATGGCATGTAGATATTCTCTGTCATATAGCCTCCTGTATTGAAATTAAGTGTTCAAGAATATTCATATCGGCAGGACATGCGCGGCTGCAGCGGCCACAGCCTGTGCAGCCATATACCGACAGCCTGTCGGGCATATATGAAAACTTGTGCATAATACGCTGGCGCCAGCGCTGCGACTGAACATCACGCGGGTTATGGCCTGAGGTATGAAGAGTGAACAATGAGAATCCGCATGAATCCCAGCACCTTACCCGTGACCCTGATTTCCCGTGCGCATCGTCCTGGATGTCAAAGCAGGCGCAGGTGGGACAAACATAGGCACATGCACCGCAGCCAAGGCACTTCTGCGACTGTTCAATCCAGTTGCCGCTGTCAAAAAAGCTTTCAAGCTTATTTGTTATTTTTTCCCTGTCAAATCTTACCGGAACCTCTGCGATGTAGTCTTCCTTTACGATCTTATCGTCGGCATTCTCAAAAAGCTTTGATGCTGCAGTGACAACATTCCTCCCCTTATCTGTAAGGATTTCCGCGAGATAGTCACCCTCACCAAGTTGTGTGAAGAGTATATCGCTGCCCCCTGTATTACCCGGGTTGCCTCCCACCGAAGTGCAGAAGCAGTATTCATCTGCCGTTCTGCAGCTGAATCCGAGAACCGTTACCTTCGACAGTCTGTTATTGTAGATCTCGTCCCTGTAATCCCAGTTAAATATAGCGCTCAGCTGCCCCGCTCCGGCTGTATCGCACGGCCTGACCCCCCAGATGACTGTATCACGGATATCATTGGGGTCGGTTCCCCTGACTTTCATTCCACCTTCATCCCTGAAGTATTCAAGGATCTTTTCGGTCCTTGGAAAAACAACCTCCTTTGAAGACTGGGTTGTCTGTATATAACCGGTGGCAATATCCTTAAAATTATAAGCAGGCCTGTATGAAATTTTCCCGTTATTCTGCGACGGTGCAATGATTGTTCTGCCGCTCTCTGCAAGGACCCTGAAAAGCTCTTCCATCGATCCTTTCCTGATTAATTTCCTTTCTGTGCTCATGATCTACATAATAAAATTCTCAGAATCGTCAGGTTTAAAGGTCGACATCAGGTGATCGGCCTTTATTGAAGGCTGGTACCCGCCAAAATGTTCTTTTGCATCCATCAGCATTCTCTTGGTGAGGAGGTTAATCGGAATTGCAAGAGGGCAGGCATTGTAGCACGCATCGCAGTCAACGCATCTTCCTGCCAGATGCATAGCCCTCATGATGTGCCATTCGAGGTTTCCCAGTTCATGTGAAGGTACCGGGATCCACTGAGGCTGATTGAATTCGACTGTGCACCGGTGGCAGTAACACATCGGACATGCAGCGCGGCATGCATAGCATTTGAAACAGGGTGAGAGCTCCTTCATCCAGAAATCCCAGCGCTCCTCCATGGTCATCCTGCTGAGTTTATCAAGTGTCTCACGGTTACGCTCATCAAGTTCGATCTGGTATCCGTGAACAAACGACTCGACTTCAGCAAGATCCCTGAATTCCTTAATCGTACTTTCGGGTGTGATCCCAATCACTGTCAGGTTTTTGTCGCTGACCTGGAATTCGCATGCAAGCTGGATTATAGCCCTCATTACAGGGAGTGTGGCAGTAATGGCCATCCGGCCTTTGTCCTTTACCTCCGGCTTGGTGAGGTATGTAGCAAGGTTCATTACGCAGCGGCTGTCGAATATCAGTTTATCGGTATCTCCGGGTTTTTCAGCGAATAATGCCCTTGTTTTGTTGCCCGAACCATTCTCATACCCGATAACCACTTTTACATCAGAGGTCTCCAGAAGGGCCCGTGCTATTTTTCTGAGCTCATCCATTGATCACCTCCTTTTTTGGTTTTCCGGCGATCTTCTTATAGGCCTCATACGGACCAAGTTCACGGATCTCCGCGACGGTCTGATTGACTATATCGGCCCACTTGGCACCCTCAGCAGCAGAAACCCATGAGAATTTGATTCTCCGTGTATCGATACCCATAAAATCGCACAGCGAGCGGAACATTATCCATCTTCTGCGGGCGTGAAAATTACCCGAAGTATAATGGCAGTCATTCGGGTGGCACCCCGACACTATAATCCCGTCGGCGCCCTCGTCAAATGCCTTTACAAGCAGCATGTAATCGATGCGCCCGGTGCAGGGGAACCTTATTATCCGGACATTTGAGGCATATTTGATGCGGCTGGTGCCTGTCAGGTCAGCACCTGCGTATGTGCACCAGTTGCATACAAATGCCACTATCCTTGGTTCAAAATCAGTCATTTGCAATTATTATTTTAATATTCATTCAATAAAGCCAGAACTTCAGAGTACATCTGTGAGTGGGTATATCCCTGGATGTCTATCGATTTTGTACGGCAGAAAGCCACACATGTACCGCATCCCTGGCACAGACCGGGATTTACCCTGGCAAGTGTTTTTATTACCTCGCCGTTCCTGTTCTTAATTTCCTCCTTCTCAATTGCCTGGTATGGACATGCCGAAATGCACAGGAAGCAACCGACACAGGTGGAGTATACCGGAGCCGCCTGGCGATTTACCACGGCAATGATGGGTTCGCGTGTGAGCTCATCCTGTGAGAAAAGTCCGGCGACCTTGACCGCAGCTCCCGATGCCATTGCGACCGACTCGGGGATATCCCTGGGCGACTGGCACGCTCCGGCAAGGAAGATCCCGGCTGTATTGGTTTCGACAGGTTTCAGCTTGGGATGGGCTTCGGCAAAGAAATGGTATGAATCGTACGAGACGTGTATCTTCTGGGCAAGCTCCTCTGCTCCTTCATTTGCAACGCCTGCTGTGGCAAGTACCACCATATCGGCATCGATCTCAACCGGCATGGCATTCAGAAGGGTATCGACTCCCTTTACTATGAGCTTTCCGTTCTTCTCATAGATCCTTGAGACCCTGCCCCTGATATAATTAACCCCGTCGTCTTCAGTTGCCCTCCTTACAAACTCTTCGTACATCTTCCCTCCTGCCCTGATGTCCATGTAGAAAACATACGATTTGCCGCCATGAACCTTATGCTGGTACAGCATTGCGTGCTTGGCAGTGTACATGCAGCAGATCTTGGAACAATATGGAATACCCTTGGCCTCATCGCGTGAGCCTGCACACGAAAGGAATACAATCTTTTCGGGGATCCTGCCGTCGGAAGGTCTTCTGATTTCACCCAGCGTGGGTCCTGAAGCAGAGGCAAGCCTTTCGAACTGAAGTCCGGTAATGATATCGGGATATTTGCCGTAACCGTATTCAGGAAAGAAATCGGGCTGTTTGACTGTAAATCCTGTTGCCAGGACAATGGCGCCGACTTCAACTTCAACTATCTGATCTTCCTGATCGAACCGGATGGCCTGTGTCGGGCATAATTTTTCGCAGATCCTGCATTTACCTTTTATGTAATAGGTGCAATTTACCCTGTCGATCACCGGTTTGTTCGGCACTGCCTGGGGGAAAGGCACGTAGATCGCAGTCCGTTTCCCCAACCTCTCATTGAACTCGCTGGGTATCTTTTTGACCGGGCATTTCGTTGTGCATAATCCGCAGCCGGTGCAGAGCTTCTCATCAATGCTTTTTGATTTTCGCCTGATCCTTGCCTTGAAATTCCCGATGAACCCCTCAAGGCTTTCAAGCTCGGCATAGGTATAGAGAGTGATGTTGGGATGCTGGGCAACCTCAACCATCCTTGGAGTGAGTATGCATTGCGAGCAGTCGAGAGTCGGGAATGTCTCGGAAAGCTGCGACATATGGCCGCCGATTGATGGATCCTTTTCAACAAGGATCACCTTGTGACCTGCGTTAGCGATATCGAGGCTTGCCTGGATACCGGCGATCCCGCCGCCGATAACAAGTGCCCTCTTTGTGACGGGAACCTTTATTGCGTTCAGCGACTGATTGTACTTCACCTTCTCAACGAGCACCCTTACCAGATCGATGGCTTTGGCTGTAGTGGCCTCATTTTTTTCATGGACCCACGAGCAGTGTTCCCTGAGGTTTGCCATCTCGCACATATAGGGATTCAGACCTGCCTCGGCACATGCTTTCCTGAAGGTTGGCTCGTGCATTCTTGGGGAACAAGCCGCAACAACCACACCTGTCAGGCCTTTTTCCTTAATGGCGCTCTTAATGATACTCTGCCCGGGATCGGAACACATATATTTATAGTCGACGCTAAAGGCTACTCCCTCGTATTTGCCGGCTGTTTCAGCCACCTTTTCACAATCGACGGTCGCACTGATGTTCTCTCCGCAATGACAGACAAACACACCTATTTTAGACATATAATTTAACTAAATGCTTTACTATCATAAATTTACCTTAACAAAATGCCTTTTGAGCGACAATGCCTCCCTGTCGATTCCCGCAGCCAGTCCAAGTGCCTGTGTAACGTAAAGCACAGGAATGTCTGTCTTTTCCCCAAGGTATTCGTTGATTTCCTTCCTCCGCATATCGAGGTTTGAATGGCACATGGGGCAGGCAACTATTACGGCTTCGGCTCCTCTGTCTTTTGCATCCCTGATGATTTCGCCCGACAGCCTTCCGACGGAGCTGGTGCGCGAAACTGAAAGGCCTGCACCGCAGCATTCGGTCTTGTATGCCCAGTCGATCGGTGTAGCTCCGATCTTCAGCATCAGATCGTCCATGCTTTGAGGATCTTCTTCACGATCGAACTTAAGGACGTCGTGGGGCCGTACCAGAAGGCATCCATAGTAGCATGCAACCTTATGGTCAAACTTATTTTTTATTTTCCCTTCCAAATCAGGGGTAATATATTTATCAATCATCTGGATGATATTCAGAATTTTAACAGATCCTTTATATTCCAGGTCATTGATTTCGGCTATCTCAGATCTCAGTTGATTGTCTTTTTCCAGTTCATGCCGGGTGACTGTCAGCCTGCTGTAGCAGGCAGCGCATGGCACAAGTATTTCGGTCAGCCCCTGTTTTTCGGCAAGTGAAAGTACCCGCGCCGGCAGTGCAAGTGCCAGGTTTTTGTTGAGGTTATGCGCTGCTGTGGCGCCGCAGCAATTCCAGTCTTCAATTTCCTCAAGGGTGATCCCGAATGCACCGGCGACGGCAAGCACCGATTCGGCGTATTCGCGTGAAGATCCTTTCAGTGAGCAGCCCGGATAAAATCCATGAGTCATATATTTAGTTTTTATTTTTTTTAGATGTTTTACGGAAGATCGAGCTGATGCCAGACCTGTCCTTTATCATTTCGGGGAAAATATTGAGTTTCCCGCGTTTCATCATCTTGGGAGCCAGTTCAATATCGTCAAGCAGCTTCATTGTCCTTGACTTGTAACCGGCAAGGAGACCAATTTCGTACAGCCTTCCGGTAAACCGTATTGAATCGAGGAATGAACGGTGAAATGCGATTATTTCCCTGGCTTTCGGATTGACCTTCTTTTCGGCCAAGGCTTTCTGTCGGAGCTGGTCCATCATTCTCGGAATGTCGATGCTCATCGGGCACCGGGCAAAGCACATT
>JBAVOD010000332.1:0-4749 GCA_049691735.1 Bacteroidales bacterium | reverse complement strand
TGGTAGCACTTATCTATCCCGATTATGAGATGATGAAGAAAAATAATATAACAGACGAGCAACTGCTGTCGATCTTTGAAACAACAAAGAAGGCAGTGAACGAGAGGCTTCCCGAATTCATGGCCGTGAGCAGGTTCAGGTTACATCCTGAGGAATTTGCCAAGACACCAAAAAGAAGCATAAAGAGATTTTTATATACAAAGGAATAGACAGGATATATATCCATTTTACCAATGCCTGAGAATAGCAGCCAGGGCCGATCTTGTATTCCGGCTTCCTTCAATAAGAGCAGGGGCCGGTAAAATTCAATTCCTGAAAAGTATGCAATTATATGCCCTGATTGTCGCCGGAGGGACCGGAAAAAGGCTGGGGAGTACGGTTCCCAAGCAGTTCCTTGAACTGGCGGGAAAACCGATTCTGATGCATACCCTCGAAAGGTTTGCCGGATACAATGATTCCATCGAAATAATTGTTGTCCTGCCTGCAGGATATATCGCTCACTGGTCTGAATTATGCAATCGACATTCATCCGGAGTACCGCATAAGGTTGTTCCGGGCGGTTCCTTAAGGTTCTTTTCAGTCCTGAACGGACTTGATCTGATCCCCGATGAAGGACTGGTGGCAATTCACGACGGTGTCAGGCCCCTGGTAAGCAAAGAGACCATCCGGAGATGCTTTGAGGCAGCCGGCATCAGCGGGAATGCAATCCCGGCTTTAATTCCTGCTGATTCTTTAAGGTTAATGACCGATGATTCGAGTCAGCCGGTCAGCAGAAACCGGGTCAGGCTTATCCAGACACCGCAGGTGTTCAGGGCCGACCTGATTAAAAAGGCCTATCTGCAGGGATACCATGCTGACTTCACTGATGACGCCACAGTCCTCGAAAGGTCGGGTGAAAAAATTCACATTGTTGATGGTAACCGGGAGAACATCAAGATCACGAATCCTGAAGATCTGGCCATAGCTGAATCACTGTTGCGATTCATTTCCTGACGTTCACTTCATTCATACTTATTTGTATCTTGCAACGTTAATTCTAAAATCGCAGCATGAAAACAAGATACATAATTTCAGGTATAGCAGTTGTAGTGCTGGCCGGGTGCGCCCAGCTGGCTAATGTAATGCAGACAACGACCAGCCTGCCTCTGAGCGAGGATGAAGTCGTACGCGGCCTGAAGGAGGCGCTTTCAACTGGAGCCAGTAATTCTGCTGAGAGGCTTTCGGCCGAGAACGGATATTACGGGGATGCGGCAATTAAGATCCTGCTACCCGATGAAGCCAGGCCGATAGTCGATAATATCTCAAAAATTCCGGGAGGTCAGCAGCTTGTTGAAGATGTGGTCCTCAGGATCAACAGGGCAGCCGAAGATGCTGCAAAAGAAGTTGCTCCGATCTTTGTCGGGAGCATCACCAGCATGAGTATAAAGGACGGATTCAACATCCTGAGAGGACCTGATAACGCTGCGACCACATATCTTAAGACAACAACATGGGACCAGCTTTACGGCCTGTACAAACCTAAAATCCAGAATTCAACGGGAAAGAAGATAATCGGGAATGTTTCAACCAAAGACTCCTGGGTCGCGCTCACTGCTAAATGGAATGGTGTAGCCAATTCGGTGGCCGGAAGGCTTGCAGGTTTCAAGCCTGTCAATACCGACCTTGATGATTTCCTGACAAGGAAAGCGCTTGACGGGATGTTTTCAAAAGTGGCAGTTGAGGAACTTAAAATAAGGAAGGATGTATCGGCAAGGGTCTCTCCGTTGCTCAAAAGGGTATTCGGCAGCCTTGATACCTAGACCACCTGATCAAATCCTCCGCCAATGTTCGAACGTAACATAATAACTCACGAAGGTCTTGAGGTAAAGATTTCGGATCACCCTAATGACGGGATCGTCGAAATCCTGAGCCATGCTGTCCAGGGTTCCGAGGGCGGACTGAGGTTTCAGCTTCAGAATATACCTCCACGGATTGCTGCATACAAGGATGACATCAGGTTTATTTCACTTTACAAAAAAAACCGCATCACGGGCAGTGTTGGAGCCTGCTACCGGGTAACAAAGCAGGGTGAGCTGAAATATCCTTCGACTTTTATCAGGTACCTCGCGTTCGACTCGATATACCAGTCAGACATTCGATGGAAGAAGAAAGCAAAGGCTGCAATCAAGCCGGAGAAAGACGATACATTCAAGCAAAGGACGCTTGAATTATTCAGTAAGCCTTATATCCTGAACTTCCGCGATGTCGGCCAGACTGACAAGCATATAGTTTACGCGTTTGTGGAGAGCATGAACGAGAGGTCGAAAAACCTTGTTCACCAGGCTGGTTTTGAATATGTACGATCATTCCTGACTGTGGCCTTCAGCAGGTTTTCGCCAAAGGAGAATCCGGGAGTATCCAGAATCACGACTTCGGGGGAAAAATCGCGGATTACGGCTCTTCTGAACTCCTATTACAGGAACTATTCATTTTATTATTCCGATTTTGCGTTTTACGACGATAAATACTATGTGCTGAAAGAAGGCAACGAAATCATAGCCGGTGCACTGGCAATACCTTCCACATACAGGCTTTACGACATGCCAGGTATCTGGGGATGGATCTTAATGAAGGTCCTTCCGCGGACACCATATCTGAAAAGATTGTTCCGGCCCGACGAGTTCAGGCATCTGGTTTTTGATGCCGTCTATTGCAGGAAGGGAAGAGAGAAGGAGCTTGCAAAGCTGTTTGAATCAATGTGTGCTTCTGAAGGTTACAATACAGGGCTTTTCTGGCTTGATGACAGGAGCGATCTCTTCGATGCTCTGAGGTCAGGAGTCAGGATGGGTGCGCTTAACAGGTTGCTTAATGCAAAGCCCGGGCTTGTATATGTGCGGTTTCTTAATCTTACCGAGAAAGAGAAGGAACGTTTCTACGATGTCCCTTCCTATATCACCGGATTCGATGTATCGTGATGATCTTAAACCTTTCAGGACAGGACAGACTCGATATTGCTTTATAGATTGAGTGCACTGGTTTCGTTCAAAGACCCGGGCGGTAATAATAACTCAATATGACAAATAGATTGTTACAACGATATTCTATTCTGTTTATCTTCTTCTTCATTTTTACAGGATATGCATCAGCAACTAAAATAAACCGTAAAGCATTAGTACGCAGACATAAGGTAGAGGTGGATTCTCTTAATATTTTAACACCTCTTTCTGTAGGTAATGGCCAATTTGCATTCACCGTTGATTTTACCGGCCTTCAATCGTTCCCGGAGCTTTATGATAAAGGTATACCACTCGGAACCCAGTCTGAATGGGGATGGCACAGTTTTCCAAATATCCGGGGATTTAAATTTGAGGAGAGCCTTCAGAATTTTAATTATTACGGACGTGATGTCCCTTTTTCTGTCCAGATCCGTACGCCTGACCGTAAAAGGGAGGCTGTAAATTATTTGAGAGCGAATCCTCATCGTCTTCACCTGGGAATTATCGGACTTGAAATTCTTCATCCGGACGGATCGCCTGTTCTCCCGAAAGAAATATCTTCAATAATACAGATTCTTGATCCATGGACCGGCGAAATTCATAGTTCTTTTAAAATAGGGGATATCCCTGTTGAAGTAACAACATATTCTCATCAGGATATGGATCTGGTTTCTTCTAAAATAGAATCGCCTTTGCTTTCGATGGGATTGCTGCGTGTTCGGTTCGCTTTTCCCTACCCGACAGGACAAAGCAATGATTCGGGTTGCGACTGGAAAAAGCCGGAGAAACACAACTCTGAATTAAGCAGCAAATCAAATTCTGCCATGATCAAAAGAACACTTGACAGCACATCATATTCGGTTCAGCTTGAATGGTCGGGTAATGGGAAAATCTATGAAAAAGAGAAGCATGTCTTTTATCTTGAACCCGGATCGGGCGAATCCGAAATTTCGTTCAGCTGTTTATTCACTCCCGGCGAGGATGCTATAAAATTACCTGACTTTAATTTGACAGCTTCCAATAACAGGAAAGCCTGGAAGAATTTCTGGATGTCGGGAGGTGCTGTCGATCTTTCGGGATGCACTGATCCGAGAGCTCCCGAACTGGAACGCCGGATTGTCCTTTCACAGTATCTTACCCGGATCCAGTGTGCGGGTAACTTCCCGCCACAGGAAACAGGGCTTACCTATAACAGCTGGTATGGCAAATTCCATCTGGAGATGCATTACTGGCATGGAATTCATTTTGCTTTATGGGACAGGACAGATATCCTGGAGAAAAGTCTTGAATATTATAATTCCATAAAAGGCAAAGCAAGAGAAACTGCACAAAGACAGGGATTTGATGGAGTAAGATGGCCGAAAATGACCGATCCGGATGGTAATGACAGTCCTTCCGGAATAGGATCTTTCCTGATCTGGCAACAACCTCATATCATCTACATGGCCGAGCTCTGCTACAGGAATACTTCCAATGAAAAAATAGTGCATAAATATTCTGATATCGTATTTGAAACAGCAGATTTTATGGCTTCTTTCGCCAAATATGACGCGTCGGATAACAGGTTTATCCTGGGCCCACCCATGATCCCCGCTCAGGAACGGTTCCCGGCTGAATCAACATTTAATTCCCCTTTTGAGCTTGCCTACTGGCAGTGGTGCCTCACAATTGCGCAGAAATGGAGGGAAAGGCTCAAAATGGAACGTGTTGCTGCTTGGGACTCGGTAATAAAACTTATCTCCCCTCTGCCACAGAAGGAAGGATTGTATCTTTC
>JBAVOD010000331.1:0-4813 GCA_049691735.1 Bacteroidales bacterium | reverse complement strand
TACTTAAATTAAATACTAATCCTTATGCAACATATTTCCCAAAAGGAGAACTTGTTATAGTCAAAGACCAAATAACAGGTAGCAATGAATTCAAGTTATCTTGGAAATTTAATATTTCATCACTAGTACCATTATCTGACCAATTTATATATGTAGATGCTATCACAGGGGATATAATAAACAATATCTCCCTTGAATGGGATTCTAATACAACATCATCTGCAGATACAGAGTATAGTGGATCTGGCATTACGATAATATCAGATTCATTTGCCGGGGGCTATAGACTTAAAGAGACTAGAAATGGTGTCAAGATATCAACAATGGATTTAAATAATTCAAGCAATATTGCTGATACTGTAGATTTTGTAAATCCAATTAATTCTTTATGGACAGATGGGAATTGGGGAAGCATAGCAAAGGATAGATGCGCTCTTGATATACATTGGGCCACGGAAAAAACTTTGGACTTTTGGAGAGGACCTGACTTTAACAGAAATAGTTATGATAATAATTACGGAAGAGTAATTAGTGGAATTCATTGTAATTATGACTATGCAAATGCATCATGGACACCAGGGGAAAATAACCATTATTTTAAATTTGGTGACGGGGGCGCATTGTTTGGTCCAATAACGAGTTTAGACGTTTTTGCTCATGAATTTGGTCATGCTATTTTCGAATTTGCAGTTGGAATTTATGAAAGTAATTATAGTGAGATAGCGGCTTTGAATGAGGGTTTAAGTGATATATGGGGTGCTGTAATTGAAAACGCTACTCCAAAAGCTCAAGGTGATACAGATAAAGAATGTTGGAAGATCGGTGAGGAGTTGACATCATATTATAGTTGTTATCGCAATATACAATCTCCAAATGATAGTAATTCAAAAGATGGTCCACAGCCTGATACATATGAAGGAGATTATTGGGATGATGACGATGATTGTCATAAAAATTCCACTGTTTTAAGTCACTGGTTTTATTTATTATCTGAGGGAGGTAACGATTATAATGACAATGATAATCACTATAATGTATATGGACTTGGAATAGATGTAGCAAAGTTAATAGTATATGAGCTTGAAACTAATGGGTTAGAGATAGCGTCTACATATTCAGATGCTAAAGATTTATCTATTACTGCTGCTAATGCAATATTTGAAAATAGTGATTTAGAAGAAATGCAAGTTCGGAATGCATGGTATGCCGTTGGTTTTGGATCCGAACCACTGCAAATAGACATAATTGGCAACTCTTCTGTATGCAAGTACGGTGCAAAATTCAAGATAGAAAATGTACCAGCAGGATGTTCTGTTGCTTGGACTTGCGATAGCAGGATGCATCTTTCAAGCTCATCTGGTGATTCTATTGTCGTATTTGCGGATCAATCTGGTACTGGAGGTTGGGTTCACGCAACAGTTAGTTCTTCTTATTCTTCCGTCAGTTTAGAATATAATGATATTACAATAAACAGTTCTACTCCGACCATATCTGGATCAACATTAATTTGTTCATCTGGAAGTACATTCACACTATCAGCTTCCTGTCAATATGATTCTATTCGCTGGACTAAAGATTCATTCTTAAACATAACCTCTGGGCAAGGCACTTTGTCGTGTACTTTTGCAGCAACAGGAAATGGCAGCAGCAAAATATATGCAACTATTTATGTAAGTAATACTAGTATTACATATTCAAAGTCTGTTTGGGCTGGTAAACCTATATTTACTTCTATTGCCGGACCATTTCCACCATATATTTATAAAGGCTGCACGGGCCAACAATATACTTTCTATGCTATTCCTGCAAGGAACCCTCTTTCCCAATCCACATATCAATGGATGGTTGAACCGGGTTACTTAAGCTGGTATTTTATGTATCAGTATTACGACTGGGTTACTATTGTCTTTAATGACCCATCTGACTATTATCAAGTTATAGCAAGGGCCTCAAATACCTGCGGATCATCAAATTGGATATCTACTTTAGACACCATTGGATATATCGAGATAATGGATTGTCATTATTTCTCTATATATCCTAATCCTGCGTCGGACTATGTAACACTCATATTAACAGTCCCTGAGGCCGAAAAAGAATTTGTAATACCGTCAGAGTATAGGGTTCAGATTTTAAATATAAGTGGAATAACTTATTACTCAGCTATTAAAGCAGGAGACAATGTTACAATACCAATCGGAAATCTAAAGGATGGAAATTATTTTGTTCTGATAACGTATGGCAATAAGGTTGAGAGTCTACCATTAATAGTCAAACATTGATTTATAAAATTATTGGCACTAATCTCAAATGATAATATAGGATCAATAAAATCCCGCCGTTAGTTCAGTTGGTTCAGTCCGCCGGCTGGCGGATGACAGGCAAGAGGTCACTGGTTCGACTCCAGTACGCCCCACGTTTTTCGGATCCGGTTTTGAGCAGCAGCTTTCTGCAAGGTGAAGGAGATCCCGCATTCTTAGAATTCAGAATGCGGGTATTGTGTCTTTTGTGCTATTTCAGAAAGAATACGTTAACGTCATCCCCGGACAGGGTAAATGCGAATATCGTTCCAATACAATTGTAGGAGTCAGGTTTAGTGAGCCGGAAGACGGAAAATTTCTGTTAAGTGTGGACCTGATAGTCCCTAACCTGCCAAGGTAGAGAAAGCATGCTATTGTTCCTGCCTCAGATACAGGAAAATTCCTGTCCCGTTGGCGAAGCAATCACCTGATCGCCTGCACATGCCAGATAACTCAAAAATCAAACCAATGAATATGGGCTTCTTTTCCTGATCAGGTAAAAACACTAAAATTCAAAAAAAATATTATTAGTATCCTTCAGTCCTTATACGTTTTATCAGCAAATTATTATATTCGTCTATTAATTACCTGACCGTTCAAAAAACCCAGTTATGGAACAAAAAGTTACAATGAGGGAAAAAGTTGGCTTCAGTCTTGGTGACAGTGCTGCCAACTTTATTTTTCAAACAATGATGCTTCTTCAGTTAAGCTTCTATACCGATTCATTCGGCATTTCAGCAGCAGCTGCAGGTTGGCTCTTTCTGGTCGCACGGCTATGGGGGGCCATATTCGATCCTGTTATGGGTGCGGTAAGCGATCGCACGGTAACGCGCTGGGGAAAGTTCCGGCCCTGGATATTATGGACAGCTGTTCCCTTCGGGATAATTGGTTTTCTGGCATTCACTACACCAAATTTTAGTCACTCGGGCAAGCTTATTTATGCATATGTGACGTATATGCTCCTGATGTCGGTCTATTCGGCAAATAATGTACCGTATGCAGCCCTGTTCGGGGTCATTACGGGAGACATGGCTGAACGGAACAGTATTTCCTCAATAAGATTCATTTTTGTCACCTTTGCCACAATTGCAATACAGGGATTTGCTTTGCCTATGGTCAATCATTTCGGGCAGGGTGACAGTGCAAAGGGATACCAGATCACAATGGGCATCTTCTGCGCCCTGGCTGTAATCTTTTTCCTGACAACATTCTTTACCACCAAGGAAAGGATCGTACCCGATACCAGACAAAAAACGCCCCTTAAGCAGGACATCTCCGACCTGCTTAAAAACCGTCCCTGGCTGATAATGTTCCTTGTTTTTATAATGTTGTTCATATTCCTGGGCCTCAGGAACAGCATTTTGCTCTATTTCTTTAAATACTACCTCGATAAGGCCAGCATGCTTTCAGTTCTTGAGGTGCTTAATAAGGGAATGTTCGGGTTAATCGACAAACTGGGGATGATCGGACAGGGTGCCGATATTGCCGGCAATACTTTCAGCATAATCAATATCCTCAGCCAGCTTGTCACCATAATCGGATTGGCGGTTTCAAGGCCTCTTGCCAATAAATTCGGCAAAAGGGACGTATTCCGGACAGGTCTTATTATAAGTGTTCTTCTGTCTGCTTCATTCATATTTATTTCACCGCAGGCTATTGTTCTTACCCTCATTCTTCAACTTCTCTTTCAGTTCATGTGGGGAGTCGCAGCAATGTCGTTACCATGGGCAATGATGGCTGATGTTGCAGACTTTTCCGAATGGAAAAATAACCGCAGGGCAACCGGAATAGTATTTGCTGGAATAATCATCGGGCTGAAGGTTGGCCTGGCAGTCGGCGGAGCTCTTGCAGGCTCGCTGCTGAGTGGTTACGGTTACGTGGCCAATGTTGTACAATCAGCGCATACCCAGTTCGGGATCAGGATGATCACCAGTATCTATCCGGCTGTTTTCCTGGCTATCGGAGCAGTCATCCTGTTCTTTTACAAGATAAACAGACCGGCTGAAATACAAATGCAGAACGAACTCCTGGAACGGCGCCAATCGTCAGCTCAGAATTAATAATCCTAAAATATCACCGGCCATGGCAGAAAAAAATAAAACCAGAAAAAGAAAGATCAGCAATTCAAAGATCCCTGCATACAAAAATCCTGAACTTACGGTTCAGGATCGTGTAAGTGACCTTCTTTCAAGGATGACGACCGAGGAAAAAGTCGCCCAGCTGATGGGCTTGTGGAAGGGCGGCATTGAGGAATTCGACAATGAGTTCCTTAAGGATCCTGAAAAGAAAAAAGAGATATTCGGGAAAGGGGCCAATTCAATTCATCCTACTTTTCTTGATGTCAAAGATACCGTAGAGATCAGGAACCGGATCCAGAAATACTTTGTTGAGGAAACAAGGCTGGGCATCCCGGTACTTTTTGTTGACGAAGGGCAGCATGGGATGATGCGCCGCGAAGCTACGGTATTTCCACAGGCAATAGGGCTTGCGTGCTCATGGGATCCGGATCTTTT
>JBAVOD010000330.1:0-10651 GCA_049691735.1 Bacteroidales bacterium | reverse complement strand
CGATTACACTGTGTAAAACCACGTAAAGTTAACAACGTATTGTCATGATAGCTGGTGTGCAAAATAAATTGTATCGAGACTTAAGTTGACGCATATGCCCTGAAGGGGGCTTCAAAACCAGGACCGGAACGAGCAAGGGAACAATCTGCAACCCTGGAGAACTATCACAAAACCCTAAGTCATAATATTATTATGAAAAAGTTGAAAAAAACCTGGAAATACAGCGTAACAATTTTATCCTCATCGGTATTAAACCGTAACTTTTCTGAGCAATTAGCACTAAACCGATCTTCCTGTATGGGACTGACCCGGCGAAAGCTTGCCTGCCGGAATCATAGTTTATTATGCGGATAGTTTATAGGGAATTGTATGTCGGGCCGGGTGAGTTTACAAGGCCGAGGCCGCAGCACCGTTTACCGAATGTGTTAAGCAAGGAAGAGGTAAAACGGATACTTGATGCGCCTGTAAATGAGAAGCAACGGAGGTTACTTTACATGGGTTAAGGCATAGTTATGCGACCCATCTGTTGGAGTCAGGTACTGACCTGAGGTATATCCAGGAGTTGCTTGGGCACAAGAGCAGCAGGACCACTGAGATTTACACCCATGTAACGACTCAGAGTATTCAGAAGATCAGGAGTCCATTTGATGATCTATAAGTATATTGTTTTAAAGTGAGGCAGTGACCGATAATAAAAAGTACAAAAGATGAGTTTAAGTATAAGAAGATGGAGAGAGACTGTTTATCGCATTGATAATAAGAATAAGATCCTTTCAGGTGGACAATGTATGCAACATGATAAAAATAAATCCACCTTTTGATGACATATAACGAGTTAGCAGTCAGCTGACATCGATCCCAAGGTTTCGTAGCCCTGAATTAAACAATAATATAATGAAAACACCCTCAAATTTAATCTTGCTCTTGCTCATTATAATATTTACCACAAGTTGCGTAATAAATCCTTATTCTGCCGATACATATATTTACAAACAAAAGACACCATATGGGCCTCGATTTCATGCTCTTTCATTGGATTATGTTAATTATTTTACATATAGATATTTCAACAAAGCAGGCACCTATAACGAACTTGTAACTGGTGATTATGAAATAAAGGGCGATTCCCTACTCCTAAGTATAATTAAACCTGTAGAATATAAAATCCGACAAACTTTTGTGAAATATTCTGATTATAAATCACCTGACTCTGTATATTTCTTCTTTTATGAACTTCACCCACAAATTTTAAAATTCAATAGAAATCGTTATCAAAAAGCATCACTTGATTTAATATATGATTGTCCGAAAGATACTTGTCCGGCAATGCAGGCAATAGATTGTAAATTAATTCCAGGATGGGCATTTGATGATACTATAGTAGTCTCAAGAAGATTCTATATTCAAGATCATGCTGATACATTGGATTTTTTCGATCCTTATGATGAACTAGTTGATAAAAAAGTACCAATTGTTGTCGATAACCACAATTGTGTCAAAATATACTTAGCATTAAAGCCTCTATATGATCTGATGGATATCCCTTTAAGTTATCACTTCAAAAACAAAAAATTAGTATCCATTAATCAAAATAATAAAAACCGAATTTATAAGCTGAGATATAAAGGCTTCGGAAAGGACAGAGTACACAATTAACAAAGCCAACTGCTAACAGCGTATATAACCAATTGATTGCTTTGCAGCTGTCCCAACATTTCAGGATTTTATCCGGTTTATCGCACCATACCAGGATATCGCCACTTAGTCGCAACTGGTCATATACGCAAAACGTTAGCAATCATAGCCGTGACAATGAGAGCTTTAGGCTTCCCTCCTTCTCTAAAGTAAGTTTATCGTGATAAGACAATTCTTCAACATAATAAACCTTCGATTCTCCGCTCAAACGCCCAGCCTTAAGTCAGCCACCAGCACAAAAATTGGCGGCTCGCACCACTGCTTTTAACAAACTAACAATAAAAAGACAGATATTGCATTTTATTAACCTTGTACCGCGACACGAAACTAGCGCCAATTTTTCTCCCAACCCTGACCCTTGAAGAAAGTTTTGCTTTTTAAGGAGCCTCCGGAATTTGCAAGGACTGTGCTACGATTGCTAACGGCCATCTATTTGTATTATCGTGATAAGTGACATTTCAGACATCTGGAAGCTTTTAAATAATTGATCTGACTGATACCGATGATCTCAACATGATTTTTAAAAATGCAAATACCTATTATGTTATAAATAACTAACTTCGATTCGTTATGAAACCTATACTTTTTCTTACAATACTTATCTTAACAACCTGCTGCTCTTCCTGCGAGCTGCTATTCCCCAAATCCGAACCCCAAACCGAGCTGGAAAAGCTACCGCCTATCACGCAAGAGGGTAAAAATACCTTTGGATGTTTGGTGAATGGGGAAGCATTATTTAACACAAATAGTATGGAAATGCATGCAATCTACGAGGGAGGCTTCATTCAATTTGGAAGCGGGAAAAAAGACGGTTCTACTAACCGCTATGTTACTTTTGTTTTGCTTGATCCATTAAGTACTATCGAAGAATATTCATTAATCAATCTTCCATTTCACCGAGCAATGTTTAGAAACAGTGTGAATGAAAATACATGTTGGTATGAATATGATGACACCTATGAAGGAACATTGACCTTTTCAAAGATAGATCGAATTAATTACATTATATCCGGCACATTCGAATTTTCAACTGTCACGCAAGGATGTGATACTATTAGGATCACGGAAGGTCGTTTTGATATGCAGTATACTCCATAATAAATCTCTAACGGCCATCTATTTGTATTGTCGTGATAAGTGACATTTCAGCCATATGGAAGCTTTTAAATAATTGATCTGACTGAATCCGATCATTTCAACATGATTTTTAAAAATGCAAATGCCTATACATGGATCCTTAAATAACACTACGCTTGCTAACACGGACGGTTGGGGTAATAAACTTGTCACGGTTTTTGCTTTTGCTCCTGCAACCAAGACAAATTCGTAACGGCCGCTAAACCCGGACTCGCTCATCTACATGTAAGTTAAATCCTGCACCATGACAAATTACTTACTCCGAGACACATTGTACCGCGACGCTGCACCAGTGCCCATTTATAAACTTTCTGCACCGTGACAATTTAACAGCCACTTAGCAAATTTGTACCGCGACCGCGCCAGTATGCAATCAAATTTGTACCATGACGGCAAAAACACGTGCCATACCCTCCTTGCACCGGGACAATTATCTGGCTAAAGTACCAGGACCCTGCCCGGATGCTGCGTCGGGTAACACAACCTCCCCATATTGCCGGGCCGTTAGTGTTAATTGATTGGCCCCGTGCATTTTAGATAGTATAAAAACTAACACTAACAAGTAAAGCAAAATTTCTCTGATCTGCCAACTTCAAATTATCTACGCGAAAATAATTCTGCTCTCCTTGTAACCATTTCTTCTTTCATGAGTAATCAATACAGAGACCTAAAAGTAGCTTAATTGGCAAGTAGCCTTAACAGGAGTAAAATCTAACTACATTGAAATAATGAAAAGAAAATATGATGTTCTGATACCGACTATTCTTATTCTTAATTTGTGTAGTGGGTTCAATAATGTTGTCCATAGTCAAGATAGTAGAAATGACTCAATACCAAGTAAGATTATTGAACTTTCTCAAGGCTGTAAACTAATTTTAGACCCAAAAATAGACTTAACCAATTCTATTTCAATTGAGATTGTAGATGGAATACGTAATATTCTGACTCAGGTACAAAAATTGATACCAGCAGATAGTGCAACGATCAAATTAGCAATAAGTAGCGTTAATATACTGCCCGTATGGGGAATTGGGGCGAGAGTAGTTAGTGGCTTTACGGACAATCATCAACTGGAGACAGTTGAAATATATTACGATCCCAATCATGCCAACTTTAAGGTAGAACTTCTTCTTCGCACATTAGTCCATGAACTTCACCATGTATGTCGCGTTCGTATGGCTAACTTTCAACTTACGTTACTAGAATGTATGGTTAATGAAGGGCTTGCCGATCATTTTATGCTTGAAGTCCTCAATTGTGAAATAACGCCTTTTAGCAGTGCGCTCACAGACGAGCAAATTCAGCAAAACATAATTCGGGTAAAACCATTTACTCGAATAAAGTTTGAATCTTGGACACAGGAATTCAATGATAAATATTTTGTTCCATGGATGTTCGGTAGGACTGGAGACGATCCGATTCCTCACTGGACTGGATATTCAATTGGATGGAGGATAGTTGAAAACTACATCAAAGCTCATCCTGAAGCTCGAGCATCATCTTTGGTCTTTACATCTCCTGAGATAATTGCAAGTTCAACACCTGAATTAAAAAACTAACACTAACGGGAAAAACGAAATTCATTTATCGAGACCAATTTTTATCTGTACCAGGACTTGCACCTCGACAAAATATCTGCACCTTGACAACTTTTCGCTCATTACCTGGATTAACAACTTTCCCAATTTATAACTGCCGAGACAGATCCTCGCCATCTACCTGGAAACGAAAAGAGAGAAATTATCTCCAGGTACCAGGGAATAACAAACTAACACTAGCACGGATGGTATGGGTAATTGCCTTTAGCAGCCCTGACAGCTTAGTAATCAGCTCCATAGGTCTATGCGATCAAATTTAGTCCCACTTATCAAACTTTTGGTAACGTGACTAATCCTGCTGCCGAGACAAGGTCAATAGGGCTGCTATCCAACGCTCTGTTGTCATGGTTTTTGCATCGCCACCTGGACAATTTTATCATGACGTGACAAATTCGTACCATCTATCGGGACTCAGCCATCTGGACAACTTTATCGTGACACTGAAATCCTGCCCACCTACCGGGACTTTGCAAAAACGCATGCCAACCCCGACACAGACGGCAACTCCCCATACCACCGGGCCGTTATAAGCCAAATGCCTTCAGTCGAGGACACATACCACCACAAAGACTTTTTCGATTGAATGATTTTTTCAATCACCATACAGCATTTCTCTTAAGAATCAGTCTTTGATATAAATTCACAAAATGAAGAGACTCCTATTAATTTTGATTCTTACCGGACTATTTATTACAGACTTAAATGCCTGTGTAACTTTCGTTTTGAAAAACAACAAATCACTTGTCTTTGGTTGGAATTATGAGTTTGACGCCGGAAGCGGTTTTTTAATTACCAATAAAACAGGGCTTTTAAAAACTTCATTTGTGCAACAAAACGAGATCCCAATAACATGGATTTCAAAATATGGGAGTATAACTTTTAATCAGTGGGGTAAAGAATTTCCATCTGGCGGGATAAATGAAAAGGGCTTAGTTGTTGTCCAGACAATGTACATTAAAACCAAGTATCCTGACCCTGATATCAGACCATCAATTTCAGAGTTACAATGGATTCAGTTCCAATTAGACAATTTCTCATCTATTCAAGAAGTTCTTGACAATGTAAAATCCTTACGGATCACAAATAACTCCATTCCACTTCATTACATGATTTGTGACAAGACAGGGAGTGTGGCAGTTATTGAGTTCAATAATGGTAAAATGATCTACCATGAAGGAAATAATCTTTTATTTCCCGTTTTGGCAAATGATTCCTATGAGGATTCATTAATTGAGCTGAAAAAATACAAGGGATTTGGCGGAACTTTTGAAATACCAAAAAACAGTACTGGGCCAAAATCCGGGAATTTTATAATCGCTTCAGATTTTGTTAAGAAATACGATAATACTGAAAACATATTCAATTATTCATTCAGAACCTTATCCGTGAGTAGCGAACCAAGACGTACACAATGGACAGTTGTATTTGATCTTAAAAATTTGGATATCCACTTTAAAAGTCTTGACAATAATAACATAAAAATAATCTCTTTAAAGAATTTTGACTTTGCTTGTAACTCAACAGTAAAAATATTGGATGTCTCATCCGATAACCCAGAAAATTTTATCGATTATAATCATTCAATAGACGAGAATTATATAAATAAAGCTTATAATAATCCTGCAATTCCATGGATTAAGGAGGCTGTACCATTGATAGTCAACAACGACAAAATAAAATACATCAGGACTATTAATTGCAAATAAAATTCGGCTTATAACACGAACAATAAAGGTAAGTTGCTCGTCACGGTTTTTGCAAACCGTTCCTGCACCTAAGATAAATTCAAATGGCTGTTAAACCCGGATACGCGCATCTGTAAGCAATCAAGTCTCTGTACCTAGATAAATTTCTGGCTCCGAGACAATTTGTACCACGACACTGCGCCAGTACACATTTATCAAATTTCTGCAACCAAGACAACTTATCAGCAACTTATCAAAATTGTACCGCGATCGCACCTGCACCAAATATAATTTACACGCGGACTGCAAAAACACGTGCCATACCCTCCTTGCACCGTGACAATTTTCTGGCTAAAGTACCAAGACTCTGCCCGGTGCTGTCGTCGGGTAACGCTTACTCCCTCAACCGCCGGGCCGTTAGGGTTAATGGGCAGGCTTTCTGCACATTAGACAGCTTCCTAAGAACTAACCCTAACGCTCAAAGCCAAATACACTTAGATTAGCAGCGTTTTTTGCTCTCCATTTATAAAATGTACCGTGACAAGTAACTACGTTTTCATTACCGGGACTAATACGTAATCGGCTTTTAACATGACGGGACACCTTGCGTCCGTTTACCGGGACTGGCAAAAAAACGCGCCACCCCTGACACAGACGGCACCTAAACAAACCGCCGAACTGTCGTGATGTAATTCCTTAAAAATCAGAATCAGTTATCTTAGAACAAATAAATAAATATGTACTTTTAATTTTCATAACTTAAAGCGAAAGGATTTATTAATGAAACATTTAGCAATAATTTTAAGCACCTTTTGTTTATCGATGATGCAAACAGTAGCTGGTCAGCAGACTGGAGATATACACAAAGCTGTTTATGCCGGCGACATAAATAAGGTCAGGCAACTTATTGAGACTGACACAAGTTTGTTGGGGTCGAAAGATAAAGATGGTAAAACTCCCCTTAACATAGCATGTTTTATGATACGGAATTGATTCGCCAGAGAACCTGAAATTGCAAAGTTCCTGATAAGTATAGGAGCTAACGTCAATTCTAAAAGTAATGACGGATTCACTCCATTATATGGTGCCTGCGCTGGTTCAGGTCCGGATTTCGATCTTGTTAAACAACTCATCGCCAAGGGAGCTAACCCCAACGCAAAAAATAACGATGGTGGTACAGCCTTATTCGAGGCGGCTACCTCTCGTAACCTTGAAGTTACTAAGTTCCTGATTGAACATGGTGCTGATGTTAATGCCTACGCCATATGGATGAACAGCAATTTATTGGATCTGGTTATCTCAAATTCAACCGAAGAGATGGCAAAGCTGATTATCGAAAGTGGTGCTAAGCTTAATCAGAAAGATCCTATGGGTAATACCGAACTACATTTAGCTGCCATGAGGGGTTTCACCAATGTGATCAGAATACTAGTCGAACATGGGGCTGATGTCAATGCAGTGAATGATGAGAACCACACAGCGGTGTATTATGCCGCCAAACATGGCTATCTCCTTGCTGCTGATGCCTTAATTGCTTCAGGGGCTGATAAAAGTACAATCAATGAATCCAACTTTGGAAGGCCACCTCAGCTTACCGAAAAACTCAAACGTGGTGAGGCCTATCTATGGTACTTTCCTGAAGGATATGCCGTAAAAACTAAAAACAATTTTCTCCTTTTTGATTTCTATCTACGCAATATCGGCACTTCGCCTGAAGCAGGACTTGCCAATGGACACCCTAACGCTGAAGAGTTTGTGGGTAATAAAAACACAATATTCATGAGTTTTCCGACTAGTAAACGTGGTTGGTCAAATCTTTACGGTTTGGCTAAACAATTGCCTGAAACTGAGTGGGTGTTCCTCGACGAAACGAACAACGGTATCTCTGACAGTGTGACTCTTCCGTCTTGGCAACTGATTGGTCCGAATAAGAGTTTGAACATCGGGGATATTAAGGTTCATTCTATTGCACCAATGAATGAAGGAGGAATTGGTTATCTTGTGGAAGCCGATGGCCTGAAGATTTTCTATGGAGGAGATCATGTTAGCACAAACAACGCTTCAGAGGTGGCAAGATATCGTAAAGAAATTGATTTTCTGAAACCCTTTGGATCGATTGATATAGCCATATTACGAGTAAGTGGTCATTTTTCAAATGCCTATGAACCTTATCTTTACTTGCTCGACCAGCTTGCCCCTAAGGCTATCTATCTGCTCGGTGGTGTTGGCTCCCCTGATGAATACAAAAAGTGTGAAGAAGTTTTGCGATCGCGTAATATTCCAATAAAACATCCAGACACGAGGATCCCAGGAGACAGGTTTCATTATCTGCTTGATTCTGAAGACAAGTGACGCCTTAACTAAAAACCCCCAACGAAAATAAACCTTATTACAGTACAATAAAAGTAAGTAGTTAGCCATTGTTTTAGCACTACTACTACCAAGACATTTTCGTGATGTTAAACCCCAATCGTATCAGTGCTCATTTGTCAACTTTATAAAACCGTGACAGTTGTCTGACCAAAGTAACATGCTTTCAACTTCAATTCACTTATTCAATTTTCTGCACCGTGACTAATTCTGCTACCGAGACAAAGTCAATGGGGTTGCGGGCCGACGCTCAGTTGGCAGCGTTTTTTGCTATCCATTTATAAGATGCACCGTGACAAGTAACTATGTTCTCATTACCGGGACTCATACGTAATCGGCTTTTACCGTGACCAGACACCTAGCGTCCGTTTACCGCGACTGGCAAAAAACTCGCCAACCCTGACACAGACGGCACCTAACTATACCACCGAGCCGTTAGGTGTTATAGTTTCGGACACTACCAGCCAGTGCCCTTTATAGAGTTTATCATGACACAAAAATTTCGTCCATCTATCGGGACTCAGTCATTTGCCAATTTTGTCTTGACTTGTCCGGTTTGCCCCCTCGCTCACTTGCATACAATAATTCACGGTTTTGTATTTTAAAATTTACAAAACCGGCTCATGAGCATCATCTGCAAGTTTCCCGACCCTTCGCGAGCCTATATCCTGCACACTATCAGGACTTAAAATACAACACCTAACGGCATCGAAATAATTTCTATCTTGACTCCGTACAGTTCTAATGCAGAAGATTGATTTAAAACTTGATTAAGATACTTTTATGAAAGAATTTTTAATAGTACTGACCCTCTTTTTATTTACTTACAATAATTCCATAGCTCAAAAGCAGATTAGACAATTTATTTTTTTTGGACTTGAACGCGAGCGGATTCATGACACGAGTTTTCTGAATAATGATGGCGCACTGGGAGCACAATTAAAATATATGTGGAGAGAATTAGAGCCAAAGAAAAACGAATATAATCTGGAATTGATACAAAATGACCTTGACTTTCTTACATCAAACGGCAAAAAGCTCTTTATCCAGTTACAAGACGTGACCTTTGATACAATATTTAAACCAGCTCCTGACTATATTATTACTGACAAACGATATAACGGAGGTGTAAATCTCAAGTATGAAACCAATGACAAAGATGAAATAATATATGTTGATGGCTATGTGGCAAGAAGATGGGATAAGTCTGTTGCGGAACGGTTTAAAAAATTGTTGACAGTGTTGGGTAAGCGTTTTGACGGAAAGATTGAAGGAATAAACTTGCCGGAAACTTCGGTTGGTTTTGGGGAAACAGGAAAATTGTATCCAGAAGGATTTACTCCCGAAACATACCGAAATGCCATAATTAAGTATATGGCAATGGCAAAGAAAGCTTTTCCCAATTCCGTGGTAATTCAGTATGCGAACTTTATGCCCGGAGAGTGGCTCCCGCGGAATGATAAGTCCTACTTGAAGAGCTTGTACGAGTTTGCCAGTAAAGAAAAAATAGGCATGGGTGGTCCTGACATCAAAATTTATCAAAAGTACCACATGAATCACGGTTATAAGTTTCTAAGAGAATACACCAATTCAATCACAAGTGGAGTTGCTGTACAAGATGGGAACTATGAGGAGATAAACCCAAAGACTGGAAAACGAGTCACAGTAAGAGAAATCTATGATTTTGCAAATGAGTACTTAGGCCTTGATTATATTTTCTGGTGCACACAGGAACCTTACTACACCGATGAACTTTTACCTTTTTTAAGATCATTCAACCTTGTAAAGGAAATTTGGTAATGGACAGAAAGCGACACCTTTGACAGCCAACTCTACGTTGAGTAGGTAAGGGGGAGATTCACCCCCAAACCTCTCTCAGAACCGTACGTGAACCTCTCGTCTCATACGGCTCTTCGAACTCATACAACCTGTAAAGGTTGCAGGCAGTAGATACAAGCTCATCCTCCAAAAAGAGTTGGCCAAATAAAAATAGCCTTGAGTCCGCTGACCCCTTCGCTAATAATGACATTACTCATTCATTTCTTGGATATAGTCGCTACTACGAGTCAGTCCGCCACAAACAGACGCATCGCTATTTCAGCCTTTCTCATTCGAGTTCTCGGCTTTTTCGCTTAACATCGACTGTTTGCTTCTCCTGTTCAGTAA
>JBAVOD010000329.1:0-1583 GCA_049691735.1 Bacteroidales bacterium | reverse complement strand
GGGTCCCGCATACGTCACAAGAATCTTAGTAACGGCCTGACATCAGTGATATTCTTATTGCGCCCACTACGGGGCTTTGTCTTCCGAGGAGTGAATACATCGGGCGATGCCCGACGTTATCGTATGTAAGGCCTACGGCCTTTATTCCGGGTTTCATCCTCAATGATTAAACTTCTTTAAAAAATAACGTATATTTACGCCATAAACAATTTTGACAATTATGAAACTTGAAATATCTGAACCTTCGATCTGCTGACCTCCAGAAAAATGGCATATTCAAAAACGGAATTATTTAATGTTGAACTGCAGAAATGCGCGGTTTATTACAAGGCACTCGCCCACCCTGCAAGACTTGCGATATTACAATATCTTGCCGACACCAAAACATGCATAACCGGCGACATTGCTGATGAATTGCCACTTAGCAGGACAACAGTGAACCAGCATCTCAAAGAATTAAAAGATGCCGGGTTGATCACAGGAACCACAGAAGGAGCGAAAATGTGTTATTGTTTAAACTCTGAAAAATTTTCAGAACTGAAAAAGATCACTCAGACATTTCTTGACGGCATTGACCTTACTTTAAATACAGAATGTGATACCTGAAAAGAATGAAAATACTCATATTATGCACCGGAAATACCTGCCGGAGTCAGATGGCGCAGGGTTTCCTGCAATCATTTGATAAGAACCTGGAGGTTTATTCGGCAGGAACAGATCCGGGGAAGAGAGTCAATCCGAAAGCAATCGGGGTAATGGCTGAATCGGGAATTGATATAAGCCGGAACACTCCAAAATCCGTCAATTTATACGTCAGCGAGCCGTGGGATTATGTAATTACTGTTTGTGATGATGCAAATGAAACATGTCCTGTCTTTCCGGGAAAGGTACAGCACCGCTTGCATATGGGATTTGAGGACCCCTCAAAAGCTACCGGCAGTGAAAAATACATTATGGGCGAATTCCGCAGAATCCGGGACCTTATCAAAACTCAATTCTATAAGCTTTACAGCGAGGAGATTAACCATTATAATTCTGATAATTTGAAAACTTGAATATTACTTATCCATTATAATCATGAATAAACTTTCATTTTTTGACCGGTATCTGACTTTGTGGATATTTCTTGTAATGTTTGCAGGAGTAATCATTGGTTATCTCGCACCGGGTATTTCGGGATTCTGGAACTCTTTAAGCTCCGGCACTACAAATATTCCGATTGCCATCGGACTTATCCTGATGATGTACCCACCGCTTGCCAAAGTTAGGTACGAAAAACTGCCTCTGGTATTTAAAAACCTTAAGCTATTAGGATTGTCTCTATCAATGAACTGGATTATTGGTCCCGTGGTAATGTTCTTACTGGCTATACTATTCCTTCATAATCATCCGGGTTTGATGGTAGGGGTAATTCTTGTGGGACTTGCCCGTTGCATTGCAATGGTTCTGGTCTGGAACGATCTTGCAAAAGGTGACACAGAACTTGCGGCAGGGCTGGTGGCATTCAATGCATTGTTCCAGGTATTTCTTTATTCCGTTTATGCCTATATTTTCATTACACTTTTGCCTCCGTTATTTGGTCT
>JBAVOD010000328.1:0-4725 GCA_049691735.1 Bacteroidales bacterium | reverse complement strand
GCACCAAGAATATCAAAAGCCCTTCCGGCGATGGTGACCCCCTTGACAGGATGAACAATTTCACCATTGATAATCCACAGGCCGCTTGCACCTCCGCTGAAATTACCGCTCACCGGGTCGATCCCATAGCCTGTGACCTCCCTAAGCAGAAGTCCTTTCTTTGTTCCTGCAATAATCTCATTCACAGAACTCTTACCAGGCTGGATATTCACATTACGGGTACCGATATCAGGCAGACTGCTGAAGCCTCCTCTCGAAGCGCTTCCGGTGCTCCCTACTCCGGCACGTTTTGCAGCCTTCGAATTATAGATGAAACTTTTCAGGACACCGTTCTCAACAAGGATAAGTCTTTTTGTTGGAACACCTTCCCCGTCAAAAGGAGCGCTTCCCAGGCTTTTTGGCCTCGTAGGGTCATCAATCATTGTAAGCAGAGGTGAGGCGAACTGCTTATTCAGATGTTCTTTCAGGAAGCTTGCCCCCTGAAGAACCCTTTCACCGTTTATGGCAGCCAATATACCTCCCATAAGCGAGCGGGCAACGTCGGGATCGAAAATTACCGTGGCTTTCTGTGTCGCGATCATTACAGGATCGAGTAACTCAACTGCCCTCGCTGATGCTGCCGATGCAATCTTTTCGAGAGGTATCAGGTCGGAAAAGAATACCCGTGAACAATATTCATCGCCTGTGTTTTTCTGATCCCCCTTTTCAGCTACCACCGAGACCCCCAGAGAACAGCCCGATGCCCTGTAACTTTTAACCAGTCCGCTGGTGTTGGCAATGAATACTTCACCTTCGCTTTCCCCATAACCCGCTCCTGAGCTCTTTGTGACGCCCCTTCCCTGCAAGGCAAGCTTCTCAAGATCAAGCGCCATTTTCAGCTTCTTATCCATAGGCACTTCGCTGATAGCCGGATCGTACAATTCTGCAATTTCAGTTATTCCTTTATCGCCGGGCAGAATATTGTTTTCATCCGGAGTTGACAGCTTTGCGAATGCAACCGCCCTGGAAATCGTATCCTCAAGTGAGCGGTCGCTGAAATCGTTGCAATGGCTGAAGCCCATTCTGCCGTCAACAAATACCCTGAATCCAACCCCCTGGGATGAGGCTTCCTCGACAGTCTCAATTTCAGCATTCAGAACCCTGACTGACATGTTCCTGCTTGTTTCAAGATATACTTCAGCAGCATCCGCTCCCAGGCTTACGCATTTCCTGACAAGCTTCCCGGTCAATTCATTATAATCCATATCATTCGATTTTTAAAAATTGCTATGCTTTGCTTCCTCCGACATTAATTCCTCTTATTCTTAAGGTAGGCATTCCGGCCGATACCTCTGCCGCCTGGCCCTTCCCGCATATCCCCGGGCCAAAGTCGAGGTCATCGGCAACAGCATCCACATTTGAAATTATGTCAAGGCACGATCCTATCAGTGTTGCGCCCTTAAGAGGCACCGTCTTCTTCCCGTTCTCAATAAGATACGATTCGCGGCAGGTAAAATTGAATACTCCGGTAACCGGGTTGACACTTCCGCCGCTCAGGCTCTGAACGTAGATTCCCTTTTTGGTTGAAGCAAGTATGTCTTCAGGCTTGTCCTTGCCTTTGTCGATAAAGGTATTTGTCATCCTTGGTATTGGAATATACCTGAACGATTCCCTCCTGCCGTTGCCTGTTCTTTCCATTGAGAGTTGCTTTGCACTCAGGACGTCGGACATAAATCCCTTCAGGTAGCCGTTTTCAATCAGTACATTGCGTTTTGCCGGGGTTCCCTCGTCATCAAAATTGATAGTGCCCCTGAAATTCGGTAGTGTACCGTCGTCAACCATCGTAAAGCAGTCGGTCGCAACCTTCTGGCCCATCTTACCTGTGAAAGCACCAATATTCTTTGCGATATTGTCGGCTTCGAGCGGGTGGCCGACAGCCTCATGAACAAGCACTCCTCCCCAGCCATTCTGCATGACAACATCCATGATACCTGCAGGTGCATCCTCAGCTGAAAGCATTGCGATTGCTTCCCTTGCTGCCCTTTTTGCAATCTCTTCGGGCGTTACGGTTTCGAACATCTCGAATCCGGCATGCTGGCTGAGCCTTTCACGTGCCATATGTCTGGCTTTCCCGTCATCGCTCATTGCCTGGACGATAAAGAAAAGCATGGGAAGTTCATCCTTCAGGTATGTTCCTTCGCTGTTTGCAATAACCCTGCTGCGGACCTCGTCGTTATAATCGATAAGTGCCATCCGGATCCTCGGATCATAATCCCTTGCAGCCTGATCGGCGCGCCTTATGATCTCAATCCTTTTTTCATCAGCTATTTCGCCAAGAGGTCTGACAACCGTGACGTATGAAGTACGGTCCGCATTCGAAAGAGGCACGGCAGCTGTCATGTTCCCGTTCACAGCGACATACGAAGCAATGTCAGCAGCACGAAGAAGCTTTTCTTCAGATATCTCATCGGTATATGCATAGCCTGTCCTGTTTCCTGAAATCACTCTGACGCCCGCACCCTGGCTGATACCGTAAAGGCCGCTTTTGAACTTTGATTCCTCCATCACGATCTGACGCGAAATCCTGTTTTCGAGATAGACATCTGCAAAATCGCCTCCCTTCTGAAGTGCCCGTGCAATCACTTTGTCGAGAATTGCCTTGTCCATATCCATTGCGGAGGCGGTTTTGACACCCCTGCCGCAGGAGACAAGCTGGGTCAGAAGAGCCGGGCTGGCTGCAATAAGAAGCCCTCCTTTCATACTCATTTCCAGAAATTTCCGCCTTGGAATATCCCTGACAAAGGTTCTTTCCGTTTTCATTTTTGTTTGATTGAGTTATTTGGTTTACCTGATAATGAATTCCCTGTCATTAAAGGACACCTCCCCTGGTCGGGTATAACCATGCGTAGCGTTAAAACCGGATGCGTTACCCTCTTTTTGCGATGATCTCAAGCTTATCGATATCCACAATCTCGATGGTCTTGCCGAAAACCTTAATGATCCCGTCTTTCTTAAAATCCGATAGGGTCCGTATAACGTTCGCAGTGCTCATTCCAATGAAATCAGCAATTTCCTTTCGTGAAACCGGCAGATCAAACACCCTCGACTTGTAAATATCGTTTGTGAAATAAAGCATTACAAACGCTACGCGGCCGATAAGGTTTTTCTGCCTGATATCAAGAGTCTGGTTGATTATTTTATCGTTGAGCTTTGATATTTTGGTCAGAAGACCATAAGCGAACCTGCCGTTCTGAAGGAAAAGCCTTTTGATGAATTCAAGCTTCACAGAGCACACTATGGAATCCTCGAGAGCTGAAACAGTGTATCTGTATCTGTCTTCGGAGAATATACTCATATTGCTCACAAATTCGAACGGCCTTGTAATAGTTATAACCTGTTCATTCCCGTTGTACGAACGCCGGAACAGTTTGACAAGTCCGGACTTAAGATATTTAAAATCAGTAATTTTTTCACCCTCGTGATTGATTATCTCTCCTTTGCGATACGCACGCTCTTCCTTAAATTTACATAAATCCAGGATGTTTTTGTCATCGAGCGTTGAGAAAACGACCTCTTTGAATTCGCAGTGTTCGCAGTCGCAGGGTTTTATCCTGTTCTCCACTTTCCTTAAGTTTTTGCAAAGGTATCATTTTCATAAATACTTTATTTTCCCGTAATTTGTTTTATACTGAATTAAGTGATAAGCCGGAGATGTTTGAGGAAAAATGATTTACAAGACAGATTATCATATACACACCAGGTTCAGTGACGGTCGCGGGGAGCCTGAAGAGTACATTCAGCCTGCCATTGATGCCGGAATGCAGGAGATCGGCTTCTCGGAGCACCTCACCCTTTCCAGGGACTCACCTGAGTGGAGCATGAATTCCCGGCGTGCCGAATCGTATATCGGGTATATCAGGGAGCTTAAACAAAGTGTAAAAGGAATTGTGGTCAGGACCGGCCTTGAGATCGATTACCTTCCCGGCAGGGAAAAAACAATTCTCTCATTTCTCGACAGTGTTGAGCTTGATTATGTTATAGGTTCAGTCCATTACCTGGGCACGGACACGGTTGACGAGGGGCCTGAATTCTATGAGGGGAAAGACATCAACCGTCTTTTTACAACCTACTTTGAACATGTGTCGGAAGCTGCAGCTTCAGGGCTTTTTGATATCATCGGACATTGTGACCTGATCAGAATATACGGGTATGCACCCTCTTCGGGACTTGAGCCACTCTACCGAAACCTTGCAAGGAGCCTGAAGGAGCATGATGTGGTCTTTGAGCTGAATACAAATGGCCGCAACAGGCCGGTAGGTGATTTTTATCCCGACAGGCGGTTCCTCAGAATATTCAGGGAAGAGAACGTACCGGTTTGTGTCAATTCCGATGCACACTTGCCATCGCGGGTGGGACAATACTTTGATGAAGCTTACCAGCTGATCAGGGATGCCGGGTATACCGAAATGGCAGTCTTTAAAAAGAGGGAGCGGTTCATGATCCCATTTGAGTAAGGCAGCGTAGCGCCAACATATGTAAAGTGAGGATCCTAGCCCCCAAGGACATGTTCCAGGAATATCTTTAATCCGATTACTATAAGTATCAGCCCCCCTGCAATCTCGACCTTGTTTCCCAGCCTTCCTCCTGCCGACTTGCCGATCCTGATGGCGATCATTGATGCCAGGAAAGTGACGATGCCTGTTATACCGGCTGAATACCAGATCCTGATCTGTAAAAGTGCAAAGC
>JBAVOD010000327.1:0-8735 GCA_049691735.1 Bacteroidales bacterium | reverse complement strand
ATATTGAGGTATTTCAGTATATTTATCGACTACTGTATGATCAGCAATTATCTGAGAATATGTAATTAATGTAATTTGAAACAGAAATAATAAGGATACAGACCTTCTCATAAAACAAAATATCAATTTACAGGAGTATTTGCAGAAATCTCCCTGGAGCGTATCAAATTAATCATTTCCCATCCCAACCCGCGATTCTGGCCAGCATCCACCACATTGCTTTTGCCAGACGGAGAGCACCTACTTCTCCAATATGGTCACAATCACTGTCATTTTCATTAACAATATTCCATAACGAATCATAGTCTTTCAGGTTGTCGGGATGAATCTGTGCATAAGGGCGATTAGTACCAGCGTCATTCCAGTTGACAGTATATTTTACACCACTGTTATTCCAGCAGAGAATATCTGCGTAATCAAAAAGTATCCTGGTCCCATCCTGGCGAACATAAGATCTCATGTAATCATGTTTTATCTCGCGCTGATATCCATTCTCTGTTCCTTCATTTCCATCGACCGGGCCTGTAGTGAAAACCACCTTTGTATTATAACCTTTACTTTGACAGTAGGCAATATATTGTTCGACAGCACTAAGATATGTGTCCATACATATCGAATTTCCGGTCAGGGTTTTGTCGCCGCTATCAAGTCCCCATCTGAGACTGCCCTCCGGTCCTCCTTCTGAGGATCCGGCCCACCTGACTTTATAAATAGGATCTACTGTTCCACCTGGATCATTTACCCATGTCATTGTATAACACCATGCAAAACCCAAGACAGATATAGGATTGCCAGCATTCTGTTTTTCGGTGATATAGGATTTATTCGAAGCGATATAGGACTGAGATATATAGAACTCTGTCTCTCCCACCGGACCCCATCTGCCGATCCGCAAATAATTATCTGAAGGTGCAGGAGGATCTCCATCAAAGGACAATGCCTGATATTTGGTATTAATTAGCTCAAGCAGATCTGCACCAACACGATAGCCTTTGGAATGAGATATTCCTGGAATTGTCACCAGCATTTTTTTTACCTTATTAATGTATTCCTGGGGAATATCATCATATCTGTCGACTATAGAATGATCAGCAATAATCTGGCTATTCTCGGCCTGAATTAAGTAAGATGTTGTAAAGCCCTTCTCATCACCGTATGAGGTACCTTCAGCATTTGTAGCGTATGCCCGGCAATAGTATTTAGTATCTTCCAGCAAACCTATCAGAGTACTTTGAAAAACGCCAACACCGTAACCATCTTCGGTTTTGCTGCCGGCTATTACCGGATTTCCGTCAGTATTCCAACAAACACCCCTGGAGACAATATCTCCGCTGCCATTATTAGTAATATTACCACCTGATTTAGCAGTGGTCTGGGTAATTTCGGAAATGTCCAGCGTAGCTAAAACAGGTAAAGCACCGGCTGATTCTTTCTTACATGAAATGAAAGAAAAAATAATAATGATAAAACAGAGAATTGATAAAAGTCTATATTTTCTTTTCAAGTTTAAAAGATTTAAAATGAGGAATATTTACCCATTTACTTTACTAAAAAACAATACTAAACAGAGTTACTAACTAACAATTGAATTTGCAGATAAAGGTATAAAAACACTCAGTTTTATTATAACGTAAAGACAGGTTTGATTGTTTCAATTGAGGAAGATATAATTTGTTCCCTTTAAAAGGTATTGAAATACCTTGATAAGGTTTTCTTACGAATAACATTTCAACCTGGATTATTCATTAAAAGAGGAATTTTGTTCTTCATTTATAACTTAAATAGTTAAACAGTGATGGTGGATTATTCCTTCTACGTGAGCTTGACAGTCATCTGAACCTCATATCATCAGCCACTAAATGCATTTTGGACCAGATGGAAAAAATATCATTGTCAATTTGAAAGCCGCTTTCTTTAGTTCGAGATTATCAAGATTTATAAAATGCTTAAAAGTTTCACTCCGGTTAATGAGGGGGTCCATGACTCTTTCATCGTCAATTTGGAACGACTCAGCTATGATTCTGACCAGTTCCTGGAGAATTCCCCAGATACGGTCTGTGACCGAGAGCTGAATAACTCCATCAGTGGCTCGATGGAAAAGTCCGCCAATGGTTTCATAGGATTTAAACCGCTTAACTGTTCCTGGAATGTTGTATTGGAGCCCCGTAATGGAGACACTGGCAATCTGGGAGGCAAAATCTCTGGCTTGGGATTTCCCCAAGCCAAGCAGGCTCTTGGCTTCCTTTAAGAAAACTTCGACGGACCATCTCATTGAATAAACATGATAGGCTTCGAAGAAATGAAGTTTAATATTGGTTGTCAGCAGTCCCGTCCAGTCTCCATTTCTCGTTCGTCTGCAAAAGAAGAGTTTAACTTTTATGCCGGAGAGTTCCACTTCAGCCTGTCCGTAGTAACAACTCAGGCGTCGGCTGTAGCAGATCTCCTTCCTTGTCTTAAGAAGCTTCACTAATTCTTTGGCACTTTTCATCTTCCCTCCATAATGGTACTTGGTTTTGGCCATCTTGATCATACCGGAAAATGACACCTGGCATGTCTGGATTTGAAAAACCGTACGATATCGGTAAAGGTAAACCACCTGTCAGAGATCAGATAATCAAAACGTATCCCTTCTTTAGTTGCTCTTCCGACCATGTCAATAGCTTCCTGTATCTTCTTTTGCGTGTACTCTTCAATTCTCTCTTGTGCAGCTTCTGTTTCCTTGCGCTCCCTGCGGTACTGCTTTTGACGCTGTTCCCTGGTCATCCCGAAAGGTTTTTCCGGCCGGCTCCCTTCTTCACCATGAAGCGAGAAGTCCAGGACGGTCTGTGTCTTGCCGTCAGTACGACAAAGAAAAAGAGCCTTAAAGCCGAGAATGGAGCTGTGAGTTACATGAGAATATATCCGGCCTATTCTCTCGATCTTTTTGCCGGTTTTGGCCAAATCAGAGTCATCAACAATCAGGCAAACCGGATCCTTGCCCCTGCAGGAATCGGCCCTGACTGCAATTTTTCCGATCAATTGCAAATTGATCCTGTACAAGATCTTTCGCCAATCCAATGAACTATCGGTCATAAAGCGGTAGAAAATCCTTCTTGCAGGAGAGAATCTTAAACAGAATGGATTCAGAATAATGAAAAGCGTTTTTAACCATGAAGAAGGGAAAGAGTAACAGCAACTCGAGAACCATCAACCTTGTATGCTTAAAGTTGGTATTCTTAAGTGCCGCACAAGATCCATAATAGCATTGATTGCATTGCTGTCATCTTTCTCTGAAAAAAATGTACTGATTTCTGAGAAAATATTCGTATTTTTATGTTTAAGCATTGGGTTCAGTAATTTTTGTAATGCAACATAAGTATACTGATATTCTGTTAATTCTGAAAATACCCAATATTTTTTTTTCTCTATATGTTAAGCTTTTTTACTTGCGAAACTAAAATTAATAAGATTAAATCATTTTAATTTGCTTGTCAATTTTTTTTCTCTTTTGTAAAAGAGTATTCTTATTTGATCAAAGAATATGTAATCGTTATCAAAATAAGAAAATTTGCATGGTTGTTGTGTTTGGCTTATTTGTTTCGATTGCATACTTTTGGTGCTCAAAGTATTTATCTTTCACCCGGTAAGACAAATTGAGAACACATTAGGCCAGACCACTAAAAGCCTATTAACCTACTCAATAACAACTAGTTGCTAGTTTATCCATATGGGACTGACGTGACGGGAGTTTATAATGAGCTGAAATTCTGATACCATCCATGTCACTTTTTTATTTATTTAAGTTTCGAAAGTGATTTTAGGTCGCTTGCTTTAGTTCGAGATTATCAAGATATATAAAATGCCACTAGTGTCCGGTTAAGGACGGTTAAAATTAGCGTAAATTATTAATATATAATATCTTAAATAGGGTTAATAGTTTTTACGATTTGAATTTATATTTTCGCTCATACCATATTTTGAGCGATCATGCATACAGGGAAAACAGTTTTTGCACAATTGATGATGTTTATGCCAGATAACGAATTTCAAAAATGTGTTGATCATTACAAGGGAGACTACAGGGTAAGGAGCTTTACTTGCCGGGAGCACTTTCTTGTAATGAGTTTCGCTCAACTGACAGGTCGTGAGAGTCTGCGTGACATCGAAAATTGTCTAACTGCATTTTCCAACAAACTGTATCATTCAGGCATCAAACAACCGATCTCAAAGTCCACCTTAGCCGATGCTAATGAAAAAAGAGACTGGCACATTTATGCCTATTTTGCTCAGGTTCTTATCAAAAAAGCAAGACCATTATATTTTAACGACAATGAGTTCAGACTTGATATGGACAACATGGTCTATGCTTTCGACAGCACAACAATTGACCTGTGTTTAAGTCTTTACCCCTGGGCTAAGTTCCGTCAACAGAAAGGTGCTATCAAGATGCACACGTTGCTTGACCTTCGCGGTTCCATCCCCATATTCGTTGATATTACCGAGGGTGCCATTCATGACATTAACTCTCTGGATAAAATGCCTGTAGAGCCTGGCTCATATTATATTATGGATAAAGGCTATGTCGATTTTCATCGCTTATATTCCCTTATTCATAAATGCCGGGCATTCTACGTTACAAGAGCAAAAGACAACATAAAATATCAAGCCATCTCTTCTTCATCGGTAGATAAAACCGCAGGCATAATTAGTGATCAATTGGTCAGATTAACCGGCTATATGTCTTTAAAAGCCTATCCGGAGGAATTTCGTTTAGTTGTCTACGAAGACTATGCTACAAATGTCGTTTACACATTTATGACCAACGACTTCGACCTCCCAGCTTTGACAATCGCAGAACTTTACCGAGAGAGATGGAAGATTGAACTCTTTTTCAAATGGATCAAACAACATCTTCATATCAAGGCATTTTACGGCACAAGTCCGAATGCAGTCTACTGTCAAATATGGATCGCTATCGGCACCTACTTGCTGATAGCAATTGCCAAGAAGAAACTGAATCTGGCAATAAGTCTTTACACTTTCGCTCAAACAATGGGTCTAACTCTTTTTGAGAAGACTACTATCAAAGAACTTTTTAATAACAATTTTAACATTTTTAATTTGTCCGATGAGAACCAGTTATCGATTTGGGATTCTTAACCGGACAGCAATGATAAAATGCTTAAAAGTTTCACTCCGGTTAATGAGGGTATCCATGACTTTTTCATCGTCAATTTGGAACGCCTCAGCTATGATTCTGACTAGTTCCTGAAGAATTCCCCAGATGCGGTCTGTGACCGAGAGATGAATAACTCCATCAGTGCCGGATCCTTGCCCCTGCAGGAATCGGCCCTGACTGCAATTTTTCCGATCAATTGCAAATTGATCCTGTCCAAGATCTTTCGCCAATCCAATGAACTATCGGTCGTAAAGCGGTAGAAAACATCCTTCTCGCAGGAGAGAATCTTAAACAGAATGGATTCAGAATAATGAAAAACGTTTTTAACCATGAAGAAGGGATAGAGTAACAGCAACTCGAGAACCATCAACCTTGGATGCTTACATTTGGTATTCTTAAGCGCCCCGCAAGATCCATAATGGAATTGATTGCATTGCTGTCATCTTTCTCTGAAAAAAATGTACTGATTTCTGAGAAAATATTCGCATTTTTATGTTTAAGCATTGGGTTCAATAATTTTTATAATGCAACATAAATATACTGATATTCAGTTAATTCTGAAAATACCAATTGCTATTTTTATCTCTATATGTTAAACTTTTTAACTTGCGAAACTTAAATTATTTATATTTACATGTATCAAGTACCTCATATCAACTGGATTTTTAGATATGACATATTGCATATTCAGTATGCAGACAGTTTTTTCAAAACATTACTAAGGTACCCTAAAATGAAAACTCCCTGCAAGGCAATCCTGATATCATTTTTGATACTACTTTCTTTAGTTTCATGTGTTTCGAGTAGAAAGCTCTCATATCTTCAATATACTGTCGATCTCACAAATGCCCATGTTTTGACAACCTTCACACCTGCTGCTTACAGGATGATGCCTTACGATATCATTTATATAAATGTTGTAACACCTGATCCTCAATGGTCATCGATTTTCAATCCCAGCGCAACCGCGGCAGGTACTTCTATGACGCAGGAAAGTGCTGCCTTAATGGGGTACACCATAGATGAAAATGGTAAAATCGATCTCCCTTTTGTAGGCAGTCTGAAGGTTGCTGGAAAAACACTTTCTGAAATTAAAATCGACCTAGATTCGACTCTTAAGCACTATGTCACTGATGCATCAATAACAGTGAAGCTGGTTAATAATTATATCAGCATAATCGGCGAGGTATCTGCACCCGGGAGATACCCGATGACCAAGTATCGTCTCAACGTTTTTGAAGCCCTTTCTATGGCTGCCGATTTGAATTTGTATGGTGACCGTCAGAAAGTACAGTTAATAAGACAATCACCATACGGCCCTGTAATCAAAGAGTTTTCCCTTAAGGACAGAAGTATTCTGACATCTGATTATTATTATATTATGCCGAACGATATAATATATGTAAGGCCAATGAAAGCAAGATCATTCCAGATAAATTCTTCCACATATTCTTTGATTTTGAGCTCAATAGCCACAATTTTATCTTCTGTCACAACTATATTGGTGTTATTTGGATACGGCAGATAGGTATATTTTCTCCAACTATTGTCCTGAGCTATTTGATAAACTAGTCGGTACTAAGACAGCAGCAGATTCAGCAGATACTTTCCCGGGATTTACAATTTATTAACTATTCAGAATTTTATTGATGAAAAATCAAGACATTAATCAGGCTGAAGGGCAAAACAAAGTAACTCAACAGGATAGCGGCATCAACCCTATGGTTATCCTGTCATTGATAATTCATAACTGGTATTATTTTGTAATACTAATAGTTGTTGGTCTGGTTCTGGCCCGATTCTATCTTTCGCATACAATGCCTGTGTACAGGGTATCCTCCACTATTCTGATAAATGAAGAAAATGAGAGGCAGACACTAAATAATGAGCAGATTTTGCAGGGACTTGGTCTTCCCGGAAGTATGGCAAAAATGGACAACCAGATAATGATACTTGGATCACGGGCACTGACAGAAAAAGCATTAAAAGAATTACCATACCAGATTGAATACTATTTCAAAACATTAAGAAATACTATCCCGATTTACCCGGATATACCTGTACGAGTAGTGTCGGACAGCATAATTCCTCTTCCTTCCGATGTTGAATTCTCAATAACATATCTGGGGAACAATTTATTTAATTTTGATTGTGAATCCGACTTTTACGTCTTTCATAAACAGGCTACATTCGGACAGGAAATAGAGGCCAAGGATGGCAGTTTCAGGGTCAGTCTGATAGATGAAGGCTGGTTTAAAAGAAGCAAGGATCAGAAACTCTATTTTGTTATTTACAGCCAAACAAAGCTGATAAAAAACTTTCAGAACCGACTTGGGATTCAACTGGTATCAAAACAAGGTTCTATAATAGAAATAAGCCTGACAGGGACAAATAAAGCCAAGGATGTAGATTTTCTTAATAAGCTCGCAGAAATATTCCAGAAGAATTCACTTGACAAGAAGAATACCGAAGCTGAAAGAAGAATACAATTTATTGATGATCAGCTTATTGGAATAACTGATTCACTTTCAACAACTGAGAACAGGTTACAACAATTCCGTTCATCGCACAAGGTAATGGATCTCTCAGCTCAGGGGCAGTCAATTATCACTCAACTAACTGCGCTTGAAAATCAAAGAGCAAAGCTTAATGTTGACGCCAGTTATTACGACTATCTTTCCAATTATCTGGCAAAAGACATCTCAGGGGAGGCTCCGAATGTTCCTATAACCATGGGAGTAACTGATCCAAGTCTGACAAGGCATGTAACAGAACTTGCCAGCCTCCAGGATCAATTATCAAGCAGAGGCGGAGGTGAAATGAATCCTTTGCAGAATATCCTGGTACAGAAGATCAGAAATGCAAAAGATGCTCTCCGCGAAACACTTAATGGCCTTAAAAGAGCCAACAGCTTGGAATTAGCAGAGAATCAGAAGCTGACAAGCAAGATCAATTCACAGGCTGCAGCATTACCTGTAACAGAGAGACAGTTATTAGGTATTGAAAGGAAGTTTAATCTCAATAATGAACTATACACATTTCTTCTCGAAACGAGAGCCGAACAACAGATGCAAAAAGCATCAAATATGGCTGACAGTGAGGTAGTAGATCCGGCAGATGTGTCTACAGACACCATTATATCGCCAAGTCCCGCAAAAGCATATTTTGTCGGATTGTTTTCAGGTTTCGCAATTCCTTTGCTTGTTATTTTCCTTGTTTTTATTTTTAATAAAAAGATCAAGGATGAGGATATTGAAAAGATGACTGATTTGCCAGTTGTCGGAAAAATTCCACGCAATTTGGAAAAGACAAATACTGTAGTGTTCGATTATCCGAACTCCACGATAGCCGAGGCATACAGATCTCTGAGAATGAGGATGCAGTTCTTTACTAAAGATGCAAAAGCAGCAGTTGTTCTGGTGACCTCCTCAATTCCAGGTGACGGCAAGACCTTTACAGCTATAAATCTGGCCTCAGCTTACAGCCTGCTTGGCAAAAAGACAGTTCTTGTCGGTTTTGACCTGCGTAAACCAAAAATTTATCAGGATTTTAATCTTGATAACGAGAAAGGTGTCTC
>JBAVOD010000326.1:0-18434 GCA_049691735.1 Bacteroidales bacterium | reverse complement strand
GGATGAGAACGACTGGATCTATGGCAAGAAGTATATTGTAGATGCAGGCGATTCACAGACGCTGCGTCCGGGAATGATAGTAACTGCCCGCAAGCTGAGGGATGAGAACTCGGTCCTCAAGCGCCGCGACCTGAAAATAATCGATGCAAGGGATGCCGTTCCGGCAACCTCCAACCAGGTGCTGCAGGGTATTACACGAGCTGCACTTCAAACAAACAGCTTCTTCTCTGCCGCTTCATTCCAGGAGACCACCAAGGTGCTTAATGAAGCTGCAATACTTGGAAAGGTTGATAAACTGGAAGGACTGAAGGAGAACGTGATAGTTGGCCACCTGATTCCCGCGGGAACCGGGCAGCGCGAATTCAACAGCATAATCGTCGGATCGCTTGAAGAGTATGAAAGCCTCACAGGTACTCCTGTGGAGGCTGAATCTGCTGAACGCAGTTAAATCATAATTTGACAGGATATGCCGGATTCCAAAAATTCAAACCAGATCAGCATTGAGCTGAATGAGGAAATCGCGCAGGGGACTTATTCGAACCTTGCCGTGATCACACATTCGTCATCCGAGTTTGTGATTGATTTTGTCAGGATAATGCCGGGGATACCCAAGGCCCAGGTCAAATCGCGGATTATACTTACTCCCGAACATGCAAAGCGGCTGGTGGCAGCACTCGAAGACAATATTGCGAAGTACGAGGCAGTCCACGGCCCGATTAAGGAGGTCAAGGGATCAGTGCCTGTTTTACCGCTGACATTCGGAGGCCCGACAGCTCAGGCTTGAAATTTATTTGTGAATTTACAGTATACGGGGGTGCCTTACGAGACACCCTTTTTTTTACCCGGACGACGGTTGAAAAGATCGGGTAAGACACATGTTCGCGACAGAAAGGATACGGGTGATTTTCATGCAATTTCGTATCTTTCATGAAAATTATGTAAGTGAAAAAGTTACGGATATCATTCATAGGCGCAGGCAGAGTTGCTTCAGCCCTCGGTCTGAAATTCAATGAAACCGGGTATCCTGTAATTAAAGTGGTTTCAGTGACCAGAGAAAACGGCCAGAGACTTGCTGCCATATTAAATGCTTCCTGGTCGGATGACCTGGAATTCCGGGATGATACGGACCTGATACTGGTTGCAGTCACCGATGATTCACTGAGGAGTGTCCTTGAAAAAGTGAAATGCAGCGATGAGACCATTGTTGCACATACGGCAGGAAGCCTGGGAATCGACATTTTTCCCGGCCATATCGCACGAAAAGGGATATTTTACCCTCTTCAGACATTTTCACATGATAGAAGACCGGATTTCAGGGGGATCCCATTTTTCATTGAGTCACCCGATAAGGAAGTCTCAGATATCCTGTCCGGGTTGGCCATGTCAATCGGCGGCACGGTACATTTTGCCGACAGCCTGCATCGCCGATACCTTCACGTGGCGGCAGTTTTTGCATCCAATTTTACAAACTATATGCTGACAGCCGGCAAAACTATTGCCGGAAAGGCCGGATTCGATTTCAGTGTGCTAGGACCACTTGTTAACGAGACAGTCATGAAGGCATTTGAGAACGGACCTGAAAATTCGCAAACCGGGCCCGCAATACGCAATGACAGAAAAACTATAGAAAAACATATTGATTTATTATCTTTCTCACCTGAATTTCAGAAAACTTACACTGAGATTACCGGCGCGATAATAAGTTTTTATTTAAAAGGCACGGATGACAAATTTTAAGGAGGACCTGGTGAAGGTAAAAGCCTTCGTTTTTGACATTGACGGAGTTTTATCTTTGCAGACAATAAGCCTGAGCACATTTGGTTATCCCAACCGCACTATCAACCTGCGCGACGCTTACGCTCTTCAGCTTGCCGTGCGGAAAGGTTATCATATTGCAGTGATAACAGGCTGCAGCTCAAAAGAATATCAGAGAAGGCTGAAATACCTGGGAATTAAGGATATATATCTGAACAGCAAATCAAAGATAGATAACTTTGAAAATTTTCTGAAAAAACGTAACCTTTACAGGGAAAATGTTCTGTTCATGGGCGATGACATTCCCGATTACCATGTGATGAAAGCTGCTGGTGTACCGGTATGTCCGGCTGATGCCGACAGTGAGATCAGACAGGTAGCATCTTATATCTCGGATAAAAAAGGAGGAGAGGGTTGTGTCAGAGATGTCATAGAACAGGTGTTGAGGTTGCACAATAACTGGATGAACGGTGATTCATTTTCGTGGTAATATATGAAAGCATTCCTTGACCTTATAAGATGGAAGAATCTTGTGATAGTGGTTCTCACCATGATCCTGATGAGATATGCCGTAATTGCGCCGCTCATAAGCAAGATAACGGTCATTATGGCGGGAGGAACAGGGGAGGGAATACCCATGTCGCTAAAGCTTCCCTGGTATGATTTCACCATACTGATACTGGCTACTCTTGCAATAACGGCAGCAGGGTATGTGATAAATGATTATTTCGATATAAAAACAGATCTGATAAACAGGGGCGGGGTGATTGTCGGGACCAAAATACCCAGGCGCCAGGCTATGATGTGGCACAATATCCTTAATATCGCAGGTGTCGTTGCCGGTTTTTACATTTCTTGGAAGGCAGGGTACTTCTGGCTTGGTACAATGTTTCTCCTTGTTTCAGGCCTGCTTTACTTCTATTCTGCCAGCTACAGGAAACAGTTCCTGATAGGTAACATTATTATTGCCCTCATGACTGCAATGGTCCCGATGCTGGTTGTCATGTACGAGTGGCCTGCCCTTTACAGGTATTATGCTGTGAATGCGACCGAACCTCCCGGGCTCAGCATTATTCTTTACTGGGTGGGTGGATTTGCGATATTTGCTTTTTTGACAACACTCACACGTGAAATAATAAAGGATATCGAAGACTTTGAGGGTGATATGACATACGGGAAAAACACAGTTCCGGTGGTGATCGGGATCCGGGTCGCCAAGGTGGTCTCTGCATGCCTCATTTTCATTATTACTGCCCTGCTTTACATTGTCTGGTTCTTTTTCATAAACGACACCATCACGCTGATCTATATTTCAGTAGCCATTGTATTGCCACTCGTTTACACAGGGTACCTGACGGTCAGCAGTACTGAAAAGAACCAGCTTCACAGGGCGAGTACCATAATGAAGGCAATCATGGTCGCGGGGATCCTCTACTCCGTGGTAGTGAAGATTATCCTTACATGGAATCTTATGTAGGATGATCACAGATGAACTTAACAGATACAGGATCATACTGGCATCCCGCTCCCCCAGAAGGCAGGAGCTTCTGGCAGAGCTGGGTCTTAAATTTGAGGTGAAGGTCAGGGAGTGGTCCGAGGAGTATCCTCCTGCACTCAGGGGCAAAGATATAGCACTTTATGTCGCTGAAAAGAAAGCCGGTGTATTCAGGAACGAATTGAAGGACTTTGAGATTGTCATTACGGCCGATACTATTGTCTGGTGCAACAATAAGATCCTTGACAAACCTGCTGACAGGGAGGACGCCCTCAGGATCCTCAGGGAAATCTCAGGGAATACTCACGAGGTAATAACAGGTGTATGTCTTTTTTCGGCAGCAGCAAAATCGACTTTTTTTTCTTCTACCCGCGTGACATTTAATAAATTAACTGACTCTGAAATTGAATATTATGTTGATAATTTCCACCCTTACGATAAGGCGGGGGCCTACGGTATTCAGGAATGGATAGGCCTTGCTGCCTGCAGCACGATCGAGGGATCGTATTTCAATGTGATGGGATTACCGGTTCACCAGGTATATAGTGAGTTGCAAAAGTTCATAAAGTAATAACCGCGTTCAATGAAAAAAATTTTTCTTTCAATCAGTCTCCTTATTATTGCATTAACCTGTTTCGCCGCAAACCCCGATGAGGGTATGTGGATCCCCCTTCTCATCGAAAAATACAACATTAAGTTAATGCAGGAAAGAGGTTTCAGGCTTTCTGCCGAAGACATCTACAGCGTAAACAAAGCCTGTATGAAAGATGCGGTCGTGAACTTTGACGGGATATGCACAGCTGAAATCATTTCAGACAAAGGTTTGCTCATAACCAACTACCACTGTGGCTACAACCGGATTCAGCAGCATTCCACCCTTGAGCACGACTATCTTGCGAAGGGTTTCTGGGCAATGTCAGGGCAGGAAGAGCTGCCAAACCGCGGAATGACAGTAACCATACTGAAATGGATGGAAGATGTGACTACCAGGGTCCTTACCGGAGTCGATGATAACATGGACCAGGCCCTGAGGGATAGTATTATTTCATCCAACATTGATCGTATACGCAGTAAGGCGGTGGAAGGAACAGAGTACACTGCTGCAGTGCGCCCGTTTTACATGGGAAACCAGTACTTCCTGTTCGTAAATGAGATTTTCAGGGATATCAGACTTGTGGGAGCACCCCCTTCGGCAATTGGAAAGTTCGGGGGTGATACCGATAACTGGATATGGCCGCGACACACCGGGGATTTCTCAATGTTCAGGATCTATGCTGACAGGAATAACAAACCTGCAGATTATTCTCCGGATAATGTTCCGTACAAGCCTGCTTACTTTTTCCCCATATCACTAAAGGGTATAAAGGAAGGCGATTTTACAATGGTATTCGGTTATCCCGGATCGACATCGGAATATGTGCCTTCGTACCACATCGATATGGTAAAGAATTACCTCGATCCGAAGCTGATCGATATAAGAGCAAGCAAAATCAGGATAATTGACGAAGCGATGAACTCCGATCCACTTATAAGGATCCAGTACTCAGCCAGGGTAGCCGGTATTTCAAATTCATGGAAGAAGTGGATAGGAGAGGTACAGGGCCTTGAAAGGATGGGCACAATCGGCAGGAAGAAAGAATTTGAAGAGCGGCTCACAAACTGGATTGAGTCAAGCGATACCAGGAGAGCAAAATACGCAGATATCCTTCCGGCTTATGAACGGTTATATGCTAAGCTGAGGGAATATACATTGGCAAACAGTTATACCAGTGAGGTGATCAGCGGAGTTGATGCCTTCAGCCTTGCAAGGAGCATCAGAACACTTGCCGACAGGTATAGGAACAATGAAGGCAGCGACGTTGTTGAAAAGGCAAAGACAGATCTGTTGCTGACCGCCGGGAATTTCTTTAAGGATTACAACATGCCTGCCGACAGAAAGCTTTTCGCAGAGATGATGAAGATGTATGGAGAGGACCTTGATGCCAGGTGGCAGAGTCCTGAGTATCTGAATCTGAAGAATTCGTGTAAAGGTAATTTTGCTGCCGTTGCCGGCAGGATCTATCAGCGGTCGGTATTCACCGACCAGGCAAGATTTGCGGCATTTGTTGCCGGATTTGGGAGATCGTCACTCAGGAGGCTTGATAAGGATCCGCTTTACGTTGTATCAACCGGCACATCTCAATTCGTGGCAAAGAACGTACGACCGGAGCTGGGGAAGATGAATGCTGAATTACATAAGCTTAACAGGCAGTACATGAAGTTGCAGATGGAATATGACAGTACAAGGGTGTTCTATCCGGATGCCAATTCCACCCTCAGGGTTTCGTTCGGAAAAGTCAGTGGCTACCGCCCGAAGGATGCAGTCTCCTTCGACGCAGTTACTACGCTGGGAGGTGTAATTGAGAAAGACAACCCGAAGGTTTATGACTATAATGTTCCCGGGAAGCTCAGGCAACTGTTTTTGAACCACGATTACGGGAGATATGGTGAGAACGGTGAATTGCCGGTCTGTTTTATTGCCGACAATCACACAAGTGGTGGAAATTCAGGCAGTCCGGTCATAAATGCCGACGGGCTGCTGATTGGAATTAATTTTGACCGGGCATGGGAAGGGGTTGCAAGCGATATGGCTTTCAATCCGGATCAGAGCCGGAATATAAGCCTCGACATCCGCTATGCGTTGTTCATAATCGATAAATTTGCAGGGGCAGGTTACCTGCTTAATGAAATGGAGATCGTGGAATGACCTTAATATGACCTGATCTTTTTAAGTTTATCAGCATAGCGCTGGTAGACAGCCTCCTGTGCATCAATCTGTTCCCTGACCTTTTCCTGCATCCTTTCGTTCCGGGGGATGTCGCTGTTGGCTTTGTCAATATCGTTGTTTGATTTGTTGATCCTGTTCTCTGAGTTCTCAAGTGAATTCTGAGCTTTCTTTTTCCTCTTTTCAAGTTCCTTTATCTGTTCAGATTTTTCCTTTCGGGCAGGTCCTTCCTCCATTGCGGCGAGCTGAACATTCTGTTCGGCAAGTGAAGTATTGACCGAGTTCAGCTCTGCAGTCTGAATTGTAATGTTTTCCTTTTCATCGGAGATTGAGGTGTTGTCAGACTGGATCGATTTCTGCATTCTCGATTTTTCGTTTTCGAGTGATGAAAGCTCCTTCTGAAGGTCGCGGAGTTTTCTCTCTTCAGCATCAGCCTGGTTTTTTGCTACTTCAATATACCTTTCTTTGGCAAACTGTTTAAGATAGTCCATGGCTTTTGAATATTCGGGTCCTCCGGTCGACTTATCGATATACTGGTCCTTTTTGAGTTCGAAGGAAGCCGTAAGTACCAGCATTGAATCGAGCCTGTCGAGCTTGCTGTAAACATTCAGGGGATTGGCCGTTATTGACTTGAACTTCGCGCCGAAAATTGACATCTCGCCGTTCTCAGTGATCACCTTCGATTTTGTTCCGGCCTGAAGGTCCCTGATCCAGATTTTAAGTGTTCTGTCGTAGTCCGATTCGGGGATTGTCACCGACAGCGCCGGTATGAGACTGTTGCCGATCTTCAGGCTGTCATCCGAAACCGTTATCGGCATCTGGGCCCTTGCTCCCGTAAATGGAACGAAAGCCAGCAATGCAAGAAGGATGTGTGATTTCATATATTTGGATTTTTAAAAGTCAGAATTAGTTTAACTATAAAATTACAAATTATTGATTTATAAATAATAATTAGGAGCGAATATTCTCTGTTCCAAACAGGAAGCCAAAAAAGTGCGAAGCAGTTTTTGGCAATCTCCTTTAATATGGAAGCCCTATATGTTATTAAATGGTTAAATCTTTGACCGGTGATTACATGGAGCACAATCAAAATTTATTACCTTTCAGAAGTTAATCCGAACCTATGATCAGGATAATTGCCGATACTAAAATACCTTTCCTGAAAGGGGTCCTTGAACCATATGCAAAAGTAACTTACCTGCCTGGTAATGAGATAAACAGAGCTGCTGCAATGGAGGCTGATGCATTACTGATCAGGACGAGGACCCGGTGCAGCATGGAGCTTCTCGAAGGAACTCCTGTGAGATATATAGGCACTGCTACAATCGGCTATGATCATATCGACACTGAGTACTGCGAAAAGAACAATATTAAATGGGTAAGTGCACCCGGATGCAATTCTTCTTCTGTTCAGCAATACATTGCTGCCGCACTTCTGAGAATTGCCGGTGAATCCAATTTTTCCCTGCGCGGAAAGACCATAGGCATCATTGGAATCGGAAACGTTGGTTCAAAAGTGATGAACCTGGCGCGTACCCTGGGAATGAGACTAATGCTCAACGACCCGCCCAGGCAGAGGATTGAAAAGACTGATATTTTCGTCAGCCTCGACCGCCTGCTGGGCGAATCCGACTTTATTACCCTGCATGTCCCGTTAAATATGGATGGCACCGACAAGACCCTGCACATGTTCGACAGCGAGAAATTCGACAGGGTAAAAAAGGGAGCCTGGCTGATCAATTCATCAAGGGGAGAGGTTGTTGATACTGTTGCACTCAAGAATGCACTTGCTGAAGAGAGGCTTGCAGGAGCCGTTATCGATGTTTGGGAGAAGGAACCGGAAATTGACATATCGCTGATGCACATGGCATTTCTTGCAACACCCCATATTGCAGGCTATTCAGCCGACGGAAAGGCTAACGGAACATCGATGTCAGTCAGGGGATTGTGTGAATTCTTTGATATACCCCTTAAAGACTGGTATCCCGGCAGCATTCCCCAACCGTCTGAGCCGGAGCTGACAATCGACTGTGGAGGGAAAGACGGAGAGGAGACAATAAGGAGAGCAGTATTTCACACATACAATATTGTAGAAGACGATATAAAGCTCAGGTTCGATCCGTCGCGCTTCGAGAAAGAAAGGGAAAACTATCCCGTCAGACGGGAGTTCCCGTCATACACAATCAATCTCAAAGACTGCTTTTCCGAAGTAAAAACAGCACTTTCGGATCTTGGATTTAGTGTGATCGGATAGCCGCCTGATACTCCTTTACCTGGAATACAAATGCCTGGAGCCTTGTGTCAAGCGCCACCGTATCCTGGCCATCGTATGCTATGTTGATAAATGGTATGTTATTGTAATCTTTCCTGTATGAATCGCTTACTGATGATACGACTGTGCCCGGCATACATGTGAACGGTAGTATCGCAGCAATCCCGGATGCTCCCCTGCCTGCGAGTGCCACGGATGAACCCATGGCAATTGCCGGATCGCCGTCGTAAAACTGACTGACATACGGATTGCAGAGGTTAAGCATATCGTGAAGTGAAACATCCTTATGATGATCGGTAAGTTTTTTAATTCCCCTTAACAGCGAAGCAGAAATCACATCCTGTCCAATTTTCTGAATCTTCGACTTGATTATTCCTTTTGTGTCATTTTTCCACCGGCTGTCGCGGGTGAACCTGTATGTTGAATAGTAGATCCATTCGGCGAAAGGTCCGACCAGCACCTCTACACCCAGGTCCTCGAGACGGTCAGAGATATTGCCGTTGCACCCGGCATTGTCGCGCATGAATATTTCACCGATTATTGCTACTACCGGCTTCCTGACACTCTTGTCAACCTTTATTGCCATAAAGTCGGAGGCAATCCCGGCGATTTCCTTTTGAAGTCCGCGGGCTCCCTTTTCTATGCATCTTTCAAGTCGGTGTAACCCATCCTCATAAAGTCTGTCACTTTCTCCCTTATTGATCTCATAAGGTCTGGTTTCCCTGTGTATCTTCCTCAGATAGCCGGCAACCACAAACCCTTTCCAGGCATTTATTCTGAACTTCTGGCCGTGTTCACCGGCAATGTCTTCGTATGAGGTATCGTTTGAGGGTGTGATCAGCTCGGCTTTTTCATAACCGAGCCTGTCAAAAAGAATGCGGTGGAACTGGTTATACTGTCCAAAGCGGCATGGACCATTATGGTCGGGCATGAAAAAGCTCATTTTTGAAGGATCTGCTCCGGGTTCACTTAGCTTTTTAATGAAGCTCCCCGTAGTGCAGATCATCGGGAAACATTCTTTGGAAGAGGTATATTTTCGACCGATTGCCAGATCCTCTTCGTCCTGCTGCGGAAGCACTTCTGATCTGACACCTATGCTTCTTGCAGCTGCCGCGACCATGTACGCCGAATCGTTCATGTAAGGAAAGTAAAGTACACGGTCTTTTGGTGGGGAGGCAGGACTGGGCCTTGGCCTTAAAATCGTTATATCTTTTTTCTCATTTTGCTCCGAACCCTTCAGGCTGTCGAGGAATGCTTCGATCCTTGTCACCATTCCTGCGTCGGCAGAATGCTCATCAACCTCAAGGTGGAGGAACGGTTTGCCCTTGAGCTCTTCAGTAACGTAATGCCAGATGAACGAATCGGGTCCGCACCGGAAATTAGACAGGTACACTGCGTATAGTCCGTCGGTACTGGCAACGTGCTGGGCAGCAGCAATTATCTTCTGTCCATTCGGCCAGTACATATTCCTGTAATTTTTGAAGATATTGTATGGCGACAGGTCGAGCATGTCGACCGGGATCGGCATAACATTTTGGTTAATAAGCTTTTCGATAAGCCCAAGGTTCAGGTGCGGGTCGGAACTGTTATAAGGTCTGCCAAGCAGAACAGCAGGACGGCATTTGTCGGGAATATTCTTCAATACTTCCCTTCCGTAATCCACAAGTTCTTTCTCGAAGGAGACCTGAATAGCATCAGCCTTATATATTGCCTTCCTGATCTTTTCAGTATTAAGCCCGAACCTGGTGCTGAAAAAGGATGTAAGTTCCCTGACCAGCGCCCGTTCAAAGTACCTGAAATGAAGGGCTGGTACAAGGAATTTTGACTCATCTGCTTTACCTTTCAAAGCGGCCCTGACCATAAAAGGATATGTCTGTACCCATGGGCAATTGCAGTTTGATGTATTATTGCCCTCTTTGAATTTTGCATTTACTATAAAGGGAAGAAAGATATAATCAACACCCCTGTCAAGCAGGTCGATGACATGGCCGTGCATCAGCTCAACAGGCAGGCAGGTTTCTGTTGTTATGGTTTCAAGAGCGCCTGTTACCAGCGATTTGTCCGATTCCCTTGAGAGGATGACTGAAAAACCGAGCTCCTCAAAAAAAGATCGCCAGAATGGGAACTGCTGGTAAAAGACCATAAGAGCCCTTGGGATTCCAATTGTAGGCCTGTCGGTATGTTTTACCTCCTTATAGTCTCCCAAAAGCATCTCCAGCCTCTTTAAGAAGAGGTTAGGGATATTGTTTTCAGTTTTCCTGCGGCTGTCGGTTTCATATTTTTCGCATCTGCCTCCGTAGAACAGCGACTTCTTTTCCCCGGCAATTTTAACCTTGCTAATCTCGCAATGATTGGTGCAGCCCTGGCATACAAACCTGCTCTGCTGATAAGAAGCGTTCCTGATCCCGAATCCTTTGAACCTGGTTTTCCGGCTGCCGGCCATCGACCTTTGTGCAAGGATGGCAGCGCCTATTGCACCGGTAACATCGAAATGCGGGGGGATGGTGATCTTCTTTCCGGTCACCTGTTCGAATGCTGCAACCACGGCTTTGTTATTGGTCACCCCTCCCTGGAAGAATATTTTGTTGCCAACCTTACGGTCGGCTACCACTTTCTGCAAGTAGTTGTAAACGATCGAATAAGCAAGGCCACCGACAAGATTTTCGTTCCTTGCACCTTTTTGCATGAAGGTATTCAGGTCCGATTCCATGAATACTGTGCACCGGTCACCCAGTTTCACCGGACATTCGGAACCAAGGGCCATGCATCCGAACTCCTCAACGATGTTAATGTTTAGCTTTTCGGCCTGCTCTTCAAGAAAGGAGCCCGTTCCGGCCGCACATACCTTGTTCATTTCAAAATCGACGACAACCCCGTTTTCAATGCTGATGTACTTGGAATCCTGGCCGCCAATTTCAAAAATCGTGTCGACTGTCGGGTCATAGTCAATGGCAGCAGTAGCCTGTGCAGTTATCTCGTTCTGTATTGTATCGGCACCCACAAAATCGCCGGTCAGGTATCTTCCTGACCCTGTAGTCCCGGCACCGATAACAAGTACATGATCACCAATTTCGTCAAATATTTCGGTCATGCCTTTCTGTATTGCCTCCAAAGGCTTACCTGCAGTAGGCAGATAGCGTCGTGCTATAACATTATGTTTTTCGTCAATAAGGACGACATTTGTACTCAACGAGCCGACGTCGATGCCAAGGTAAACAGGTATCTTTTCGATGCCGTTCTTTCTGAAGTGAACTATTTTGTTGTACTCTGCTGTTGATTCCTTAAGAGGAGGAAGGCTGTTAAATGATGTAGTGTCGGATGACAGGTACTTCTCAAGCTTCCCCAGTCCAAGAAAATGGTCCATTTCCAGGCTATTTGAGCGCGAATACATTACCGCTCCTATAGCACCCATAGAAGCATGGTGTTCAGGTACGATCAGTTCACCTTCCTTCAGATCAAGCACCTCCCTGAATGCTCTTACCATTCCTGCATTTGCTGCCACGCCACCCGAAAAAATGACAGGTTTCCTGAATTCCTTGCTTCTCGCAACATTGCTCCTGAAGTTCCGCGCGAGGGCAAAGCAGAGGCCTGCAACAATATCGTGCAGGGGTGTTGCAATTTGCTGGTGATGGATCATATCGCTTTTGGCAAATACGCTGCATCGTCCGGCAATTCTGGGGGGATCAGGAGATCTCAACGCCATTTCGCCGAACTCCCTGACGATAGGAACACCTATCCTTCGTGCCTGCTGATCAAGAAAAGATCCTGTACCTGCAGCACAAATGCTGTTCATTTCAAAATCCACAAGCCGCGAAGGACCTTCAGAGGGATCCCTTTCAAGCATAATGAGTTTTGAATCCTCACCGCCCATCTCAATGACAGTCTGCGCCTGCGGATAAAGTCTTCCGACGGATGTCGCCTGCGCAATGATCTCATTTACGAAATTTCCTCCGATCAGTTCTGCAGCCAGCTTGCCTCCGGTACCGGTAAGTGCAATTCCTTCAATTTTGATGCCGGGGTGATTATTGAGAATCGAGCTGAGTCTCTCATGAACAACATTGAATGGTTTGCCGTGAACGTAATCATAGTAATCTTCAACGACCCTTAAATCTCCATCCATAAGGACTGTATTCAGAGAGACAGAACCAATATCAATCCCGAGGTAGAATGTTCTTGATTTTTTAAAAGCAGGGTCGCCTTCACACGTCATTTTCAGAAGATTAGTAGGGTTTATCGTCGGGCAAATTTACCGGTGCTAAAGTAATATTTTTTTTTGGGTTACCAATGTCGACGATACTTTTGTGATTGAGATGATGAAATATATGGACGGCAGCGGAAGGTGCCGGTCTCAGGTGTTCTTGTTCTCCGGCAGGGTTATTGAAAAGCACGTCCCTTCCCCGACCTTGCTGTCGACTGCAATCTGTCCGTTGTTCATTTTAACGAGCTCCCAGCAAAGTTTCAGCCCGATACCTGTTCCTTTTTCATTTTCCGTACCAGGGGTGCTTTCCACTTCCCTGGAAGAGAAGAGGTACTCCTGTTTTTCAGGCGGAATTCCGATGCCGTTGTCACATACCTTGAGAACAATACCCTCACCTGAAAGGCTTTTATCTTTCAGCAGGATACTGATCCTTCCGCTTCTTGGAGTGTATTTTACTGCATTCGAAAGCAGATTCCTGATTATAATGTCAAGAAGATCCTTATCAAAATAGGCTTTTGAATTGCCTATCTGGGTAAAATTCACCGAGATATCCTTCTTATCTGCGCTTTCCTTGAAGATGCTCAGGTTGGTAAGGATAATGTCGGCCAGGTCGCGCCGTTCGGGAGAAAATTTTATTTTATCCTCCTGTCCCCTGCCCCAGACCAGCATGTTCTCAAGTAAGGTTATCACCTGTTGTGAATACTGGATGCTGGCATTGGCAAATGCGTCAAACTTGTCACGGTACTCTTCATCCTTGAGCAGGTTCAGCATATAAAGTATATTAACAACCGGACTTCTCAGGTCGTGGGCGATCACCGAAAAGATCTTGTTCTTCAGCTGGATTGTATCGGAAAGCTGCTTATTCTGAAGTTCGATCCTGACATTCTGGTTTTCAATCTCCTCCTTGCGCTTATAAATTTCCTGGGTGCGGTCGTTGACCATTTCCTCGAGGTTCCTGTTAACATACTCAAGCTCTCCCTGGAGCTTCTCCTTTTCCGAGTACGCCTTTACCCATTTATAGAGAAGGAGGACTGCCTGTATGAAGACAAACAGCACAAGTGCGTAAGTCAATATATAGCCTGAAAGCCTTTCCGATCTTCCAAGGGAGATGCCGACATCATGGATCGCTGCATACGACAGAAGAATGAATGCAGAGAAATAGATATAGTCAAGGACATTTTTCCTGATAATCCCCTTGATATTCTGTGTGAGAGCATAGCCTATCAGCAGGACAAGGGAAGGATAATAGAGGTAAGTCGAATAGCTGAAGATCCTGACTGGAAGAAACAGGGTCAGAACCGCCGAAAGTGAGAAAATGATGGTAGAGGCCCATGCTATAGGTTTGAAAAATTTTGAAGGATACAGTGTTGCAAAGAACCAGAACCACCCTGTGAGAATTATATAAAGGTCAAGGTACTCGCATCGCAAAAGCCATTTCCAGCTGATGTTTACTATATTGAGGATAAGAAAGTTGGAAGTGAAAAGCGGCCTTAGTGCCATGCCTATTGCTGCCAGGCTGAACGATCCGATCAGCCTGTCCTTCGGATATGTGATGAAGAAGAAAAGGAAGAACAGTGAAAACCCGAGCAAAAGACTGATGGTAGCCCAATCGGCTGCCCAGGATGCGGCAGTCTTCTTTCTTACCTCAGTAAAAGTCCCTGTGCGTACGGGAAGCCAGAAACCGCCCCTGCGGTGGTCAAAATTCGATACGTTTATAAGTACCACCACTGAATCCGAATCCGGATCATATCTGAAGAAGTTCTTTTCATACCATGGACTTGTTTCTTCCCGGCTTTTGCCGGGGATGCCATTGCCGGCCATATATTTGCCGTTAACGTATATATCATAGGAAGAATCAAATACCGGCATATCGAACCCGAGCGGTTCCCTGAATCCGTGAGGCAGTAATATAGTCAGCCTGTATGTTGCAAAACCGGTTTTGGAAGGTCTTACAGTAAGTTGATCATAACTGGTCCAGTAGGAGGGCACGGAGCCAAAATCAGGGAGAATCTTGTTAGCGGAATCTTTAAAATCGAACGGATGAAGAAGCTTTCCCCAGTAAAACTCCCATTCGCCATTAAGTTTGAGCACAAATTTCTGCTCGGCTTTAAGATATCGCAGATCGAGGACGCCCTTTCTGGCCAGGGGATAAGAAACAGATGAGGATGCAATTGACGGAATTGCAGCGAAGTAAATCAAAGTAATTACAGAACGTAGCTTCATAGGTTAGGAAGGATTCCTGTCAGGCAAATATATACCATTTAAGGTGGTAATAAAAAAAGAAAGGAAAGATAGTTGGGAGTTATCTTTCCTTCATTAACCTAAACCTGATCGTAGAATTTGGCCGAACGGCCGTTGAAGAAATCTTTAATATCTTATTATTTTCCTTATAATCAGGAAAAACTAATCATCAAAAAAAAGAACTGTCCAAAAAATATCTTTAACATATTTGAGTTTAATACCTGATCACTTAGTAGACGCTTTTCTCTCCTTTTTGTTGCAAGGGAGAGTGTTAATCTTTTGTTAATTTTTCAACAATTTTTTTAAGGCGTGCATTTAACATTCTGAAAAACATTTTCTAACTTTCGGCCGATTAACAACTTATGATTTCAAAGCTATCACATCGTTTTATGATGCAGCGTCTCGGCCGGAGGCTCTACCACTGCCTGATGTTCTATGCTCTTTAATCTTTCCCCGGCTTTCATTTAAACACGGGAGAGCCAGTTTTTGTTTCCTCATTTTTTCTTTTTTACAATTACATCTTCATCAAATATGAAGGGATTGATATTCAGCATAAAACGTTATTCAATTCACGACGGACCAGGAATAAGGGTCACGATTTTCATGAAGGGCTGCCCGCTTACCTGCTGGTGGTGTCATAATCCTGAAGGTATTTCGCCGGTAGTGGAATCGGTGGTCCTGACAAGAAAGATCGGTGACAAAGAGTTTGAAGAAAAGGAAGAAGCAGGAAAATATTATTCTGTTGAGGACATTATCGAAATACTTGATAAGGACAGGATATTCTTCATGCAATCGGGAGGAGGAGTTACATTTTCGGGAGGTGAACCTCTTTTGCAGGCCGGATTTTTAGAGGAAGCTTTAAGAGCATGCCGGGCTGAAGGATATCATACTGCTGTCGATACTTCAGGCTACTCACCGGCTGCAAATTACCTGAAAATCCTGCCTTTTACCGGCCTCTTCCTTTTCGACATAAAACATCTGGATTCCGATCGACATGCAGAATACACAGGCGTTTCGAATAAAAGAATTCTGGATAACCTGAGGATGATTCTTGATAGCGGCACTGAAGTAATATTAAGGATCCCTGTGATCCCTGGTAAAAACGATGATGATGAACATCTCACAGCGCTAAGGGATTTCATCAATGGAATAAAAAGGGAGAACCTGACCCGCATCAGCCTGCTGCCTTTTCACAGGACAGGAGCATCGAAGTACAGCAGGTTCAATATTCCATACAGGATGAATGATACGGTTCAGCCTTCACCTGAACGCATGAAAGGATTAAAGGAATTCTTTTCCGCAACCGGTATTAAAATCAGTACCGGAGGATAAAGAAATAAATCAAATCAATATGATACTTTCGGACAGAGTAAAAAAGCTGCGGGAGCAGAGCATCAATGCCGAAGAAAAGATCTCGGCAGAACGTGCGGTACTGATCACCCGTTTCTATAAAAGTGAAGAAGCCCGCGGCCTTCCTGCCCCTGTTCTCAGGGCAAAGGCCTTCGAATATCTGCTGAAGAATAAGAAGATTTGCATCAATAAGGGGGAATTGATCGTGGGTGAGAGGGGACCTGCACCGAAAGAGACTCCGACCTACCCTGAAATAAGCCTGCATTCACTCAAGGATCTTGAGATCCTGAATACCCGTGAGAAGGTTTCTTTCAGGGTTGATGAGGAAGTAAGGAAAATCTATTCTGAGGAGATCATCCCCTACTGGAAAGGGATAAGCAACCGTGACAGAGTAATGACCCTGATGACCCCGGAGTGGCTTGACTCATACAATGCCGGCATTTTCACCGAGTTCCAGGAGCAGAGGGCACCGGGACATACAGTGCTGGGCTACAGAATGTTCAAAACAGGTTTCCTGCAGTTGAAGGAGGAAATAGACGAGAGTCTATCGCGGCTTGATTACTACAATGATCCGCAGGCATTTGAAAAAGCCGCTGAACTGGAAGGAATGGAAATTGCGTGCGATGCAATTATAATGTACGCTGAAAGGCATTCTGAAAAGCTTGAGGAACTTGCATCGGGCGAGCAGAATGCAAAAAGAAAAGCTGAGCTTTTGAAGATGGCATCCATTTGCAGGAGAGTGCCGGCGCATGCCCCGTCGGGTGTCCATGAGATGCTTCAGCACTACTGGTTCATCCATCTTGGTGTGATAACCGAGCTTAATCCCTGGGACTCCTTCAATCCGGGGAGGCTCGATCAGCATCTTTACCCGGTTTATATTGAGGAAAAGAAGAACGGGATGCTTGCAGAGGAAGAACTGTATGATCTTCTGGGGTGTTTCTGGGTCAAATTCAACAATCATCCGTCGCCGCCAAAGATGGGAGTTACCGCATCGGAAAGCAGCACATACACCGATTTCTGCCTTATTAATCTTGGTGGCCTGAAGGCTGACGGGACAGACGCAGTAAATGAGATGTCGTACATACTCCTTGATGTTATTAAGGAAATGAGGATACTGCAGCCAGGCTCAATGGTGCAGATCAGCAAACTGAGTCCCGACAGGTTCGTGCACAAGGCCCTTGATATTATAAGGACAGGCTTCGGACAGCCTTCGTGCTTTAATTCGGAAGCCATTGTGGGAGAACTCCTCCGGCAGGGCAAAGACATTGTAGATGCGCGTAACGGCGGAGCTTCGGGTTGCGTCGAGACCGGCGCCTTCGGAACGGAGGCATACTGTCTTACAGGCTATTTCAACCTGACGAAAATACTGGAACTGACACTCAATAACGGTTTCGACAGCAGGACAGGCAGGCAGGTGGGGTTAAAGACAGGATATGCAGCTGACTATGGATCTTTCGATACCCTGATGTCTGCGTTCAGGGCACAGGTAAAATATTTTGCGGATGTCAAGATCAGGGGAAACAATGTGATTGAAAAGACATTTGCAAAATGGCTTCCGGTCCCTTTCCTTTCACTTCTGGTAGAAGACTGCATCTCAAAGGGCATGGATTACAACGAAGGGGGCGCCAGGTACAATACAGCTTACATTCAGGGCGTGGGGCTTGGAAGTGTAACAGATACACTTACATCTGTCAGGTATAACATTTATGACAGGAAGAATTTTACCTGGGAGGAGCTCACAAGGGCGACCGAAGCTGATTTTGAAGGTTATGACAGTCTGAGGTACAACCTGATATATAAAACCCCGAAATACGGTAATGACGATGATTATGCCGACAGCCAGGCTGTGGCGGTCTTTGAGATATATTATGATGCAGTGAACGGCAGGCCTTCAACGCGGGGAGGAGTTCACAGGATAAACATGCTTCCCACGACCTCACATGTGTATTTCGGAAGTGTCACGGGCGCTACCGCTGATGGCAGGAAAGCTTTCACCCCATTATCCGAAGGCATCTCGCCAAGTCAGGGTGTTGACAGCCAGGGACCAACTGCTGTTATCAAATCAGCTTCGAAGATCGATCACCTCCGGACAGGCGGAACGCTTCTCAACCAGAAATTCTCGCCTCAGTTCTTTGAGGGGGAGGAAAGCTATAATTGTCTGACGGCTTTGATCAGGAGCTATTTCAGCCTGGGAGGTCATCACATCCAGTTCAATGTAGTGAGTGCCGATACGCTTCGTGATGCACAGAAACATCCCGAGCTCTACAGGGACCTTATAATCAGGGTGGCAGGTTACAGTGATTATTTCAACGACCTGGGTGAGGACCTGCAGAATGAGATCATTCTGAGAACAGAACAT
>JBAVOD010000325.1:0-2396 GCA_049691735.1 Bacteroidales bacterium | reverse complement strand
ATCATCCACCTTAATGGCTGTGGTGAGAACCGATTCGGTTATCCCGTTGTGCTCAAGGGTGTCGTGAATGAAGACCCTTGCAATGGCAGGCAGATAGGTTTCCCTGTTGTTCCTGACTACAAGATCGATAAGGGAATGAGTGATATCCTGGAGCTTGCTGTCAAAGATCTTATGAAGGATCCCGGCTTTTTTTGACGGCACGATCACCGGATTATTCAGGATTTCCTTTACCACAGGAATACGGCACACCTCGCTTATCAGTAACATATCCTTATTGACCCTGTCAAGGATCCCCTTGTCAAGAGCTGCCTCGAACAGGGCTTTGGCATATCGTACCGATATTTTGCTGTCGTTCATTAACGGTGCTGCTTAATTCTTGTTAAGATCAATATCCTTGAGGTAATTATCGATTAATTTAGCCTGCTCCGATGTTTGTTTAAGCTTTTCGCCGAGTATTTTCGATGCAATCTCCACAGAAAGGTTTGCAACCTGTTCGCGGATCTCTGCATGGGCAACGGCCTTTTCCCGTTCAATTCCGGCTCTTGCTTTCTCTACAAGTTTTTCAGCTTCGACCGCTGCTCTTCCCTTGGCTTCGGCAATGAGCTTATCACGTACATCCCTTGCTTCCTTAAGAATACCTTCCCGTTCCTCCCTTGCTTTTTTCAGGATAGCTTCGTTATCACTCTGAAGTCTTGCCATTTCGATCCTGGCCTTTTCGGCCGATGCAAGTGAACCCTTTATCATTTCATCTCTCTCCTTGACGGCATTGAGGATTGGTTTCCAGGCGAATTTCGCAAGGATCAGGAAGAACAAACCGAAGATCACAACAGCCCAGAATATTGTACCAATACCGGGTGATGTGAGACTATTTGCCAATAATATCATAGTAAAATTGTTATTTAATCATTATAAAATTGAAACCTGCAACCAACCGTTGCAGGTTTCGGTTTCGTTTCTCTTATTTTGTAATAAGAGCCACAACAATTGCAAACAGTGATGCTCCTTCGATGAGTGCCGCCGCAATGATCATTGCAAGCTGAATCTTGTTATAAGCTTCAGGTTGCCTGGCGATGGCATCCATTGCCTGGCCGCCGATCCTGCCGATCCCGATACCTGCACCTATCACCGCGAGTCCTGCCCCGATTGCTGCAAATGTACTTCCAGTCATAATTAATAATTTAAGTTAAACAAATATCAATGGTGCTCCCCAGGCTGTGCCATGCCTATAAACAATGCCGAAAGCAGGGTGAATATATATGCCTGAAGGAAAGCTACCAGGAGTTCAAGAAAATCCATGAAGATCACAAAGAATGCCGATAGAGGTGCCACTGCCAGCGATTGAAATATGAAAATTAGGCAGATAAGGCTCAGGATAACAATATGTCCCGCGACCATGTTCGCGAACAATCGGATCATCAGGGCAAATGGTTTTGAGAACAATCCGATTATTTCAACAGGGATCATTATCGGCAGAAGCCAGAAGGGTACCCCCGGTGCGGCGATAATATGTCGCCAGTATGCCTTGTTTCCGCTGAGCTGGGTAATTATGAATGTGAATGCTGCAAGTACAAAGGTCACGCCTACATTTCCGGTAACCGTTGCTCCGAATGGCGGCGGGAATGGTATAAGCCCCATCAGGTTGTTGATCAGGATAAAGAAAAAGACTGACAGGAGGTATGGCATGTACTTTTCATATCTTTCAGTCCCCAGGTTCGGGATGGCTATATCATCCCTGATAAAAAGCACGGCAGGTTCGAGGAAGCTCTGGATACCTTTTGGATAGCTTATTCCTGTTTTCCTGTAGGAATGTGAAAGTGAAAGGAATAGCCACAAACCAATGATTGCGGCACCCATCATGCCAACGATTGTTTTTGTTATTGAAAAATCAAGCGGCCGGTGTATTTCATCAACCCTGCCCTGATCGTCAACATTTACAATTTTTCCTTTAAGGTCCCCTTCTTCCTCTATTTTATAGCCCTTATAAACATTACCATGCGCCAGTTTTTTAGAAGAGAAAAAACTGAGACCCTTTTCTTTTGAATATACAATAACGGGAAGGAATATCGCCACATCCTCACCGTTCTTTTTGGTGTAAAGATGCCACTCGTGCGAGTCGGCTATATGGCCAAGGATGAAATTGCCGGCATCAAAATTTTCCTCTTCCTTCATTAATTTCTCAGACTCCTGACCTGCAACCGGAACGGATAACATCAAAATCAGAAAAAGAAGTAAAAATCCTTTGGTATACTGAATCTTCAACTTGGTAAGGTTTTATAAAGGCTTATCTCTCAGTGCCTTCATCATCAATATTATTGAAAACAAAGAGAACGCTAAATATAGCACAAAAAATAATATCACGGAGGTCAGAGAGTTTTTTTTGGCCACAAAAAACCACA
>JBAVOD010000324.1:0-1769 GCA_049691735.1 Bacteroidales bacterium | reverse complement strand
CAGGAATGCTGCACAGATTTGGGGTTTTCAGGAACCTCAGGCCGAAAGTTCATTCGATCCTCTTGTCAGTCTGCTCTTAGGGGCATGTGCTTTTGAACTTGAAAAAATCTCAGGCGAAATCAATAATTCCGAATCAAGGATTATTGAGCGCATGGTGAATATTATGACACCCCACCCCATTACAAGTCCTCATCCTGCATATGCTGTAACTTATGCCAAACCTTTCAGAAAAGGTGCAAAAGTCAAACCCGGAGATCAGTTTTACAGTAATATAAAAGTGAGTGACCGTTTTCAAAAAAATGCAGGGGACAAAATGATATTTTTCAGTCCTACCGGGACTTTTGGCTTGACTGATGGACGGGTCAGGTATATTGCTGCACAAAAGAAAATTTACGAAATCGTCGATGATCAGTATAAAGATATAATAACCGAGAAGTTTAAAAAACCAATTCCCCCGGTCTCTCTCTTCGTTGGAATGGAAATGAATGCAAGGCCTCCAGAGTTAACATTGTTCTTCGATGTAATAAGTGAACATCTGAAACAATCCTTTTTTGCGGAGATTGAATCCTGCGCCTGGAAAATAGGTGGAATCAGTATCAGCTCCAAAAAGGGCTTAAAAGACATGGGGAGACGTGAGCACGATGTATATCAACTTATAAATCGTCAGCAGGACCTCACCTCCAAAATCTCCGAGCATGTAAATAATTATTTCAACCGTCAGTTTATAACGCTTAACCTGAAGGATATTGAAGATCTCCCTGAAACTGATATTATGAAGATACCGGCAGCCATTGCTGGTTCAGTTGACGAAAAAGAACTGGCAAATATTGATAAAAACATCATGTGGGTTGAGTTACAGTTCGCCAAACCGGTATCAGATGAATTGCTGGAGAATATAATCATTTCCCTCAATTGTTTCCCGGTTATCAACTTGCGTCAGAATGAATTTACAGGGAGTACACGCGAGCTTGTCAATATTATACCATTGCATACCGAGGATGTGTTTTTTGATCTCAAATGTGTTACAAACAGCAATGGTGAAGCATATAAAATCAACCATTTCATCAGCCAGAATGAAATATCAAAAGGATCAGCTTTACTCCGGTCGGATGGCGTAGGAAGGTTCGACGTCAGGAGTGCCATGGAATACCTTGAGTATTTACTTGAGCTGATGAAGGAGGAAAGTGCTGCCTTCAACGTAATCGGTTCAAATATGATAGAATCCAACCTGAGGGAACTTAACCAGGCGATAGCCCGTCTTGAAAAAAAGATTGAAGATGTACAGTTTGAAAAAGGAGACACTGCATACCTGATGTTAAAACCACAGGATGGCGACAGACAGGTATTTGTCGAGTTCTGGTCCACTAACTGCACCCAGGCCAATAATATAAGGGCAGGCAGCATGATGAATGTTTACAGGGCTGATGATATTGATTACAATGCATCGAGATTGATGACTACGACAACCGGCGGAAAAGAGAAACCAAATACCGAAGCACGGATAAATACTTTCAGGCGATCGTTACAATCGGGCAACAGAGTTGTTACAGCTGAGGATATTAAAGCCCTATGCTTTGAATACTATGGTGATCCTGTTGATGATGTTCAGATAGAAAAGGGTATTGAGAAAGAGACCGGTAAATCAGAGGGTTTTATACGTACAATTGATATATTCCTGATCATGAAAAAAGGTCACGATCCTGACTTAGAGGAGCAAAGCAGGATTAGACAGGCAATACTGGTGCTGCTCGAAGAACGCTCTTCAAATA
>JBAVOD010000323.1:0-2556 GCA_049691735.1 Bacteroidales bacterium | reverse complement strand
TCTTTGCAGTTTCATCAACCTCGGTCTGTTTAAGGAAATTTACAAGGAACGATTTATTGAAGGTTCCTGTTTTCTGGTCAGTAAACAACTGAAGTACAATGGGGTGAGGGTTATTGCCAAGGACAAGTTCATCAAGCTCATCGTTGCTTACACCGATACCGAGTCTCTTATATTGGCGATCCATTATTTTTTCCCTGATCATCTGCTGCCACACCTGTTCCCTTATCGATTCGGTAGTCGCTTCGTCGACACTCGTATTTCCTGAAAGTTTGTATATCTCAAGCAGATCCTGCACTTTTTGCTCGAAATCCTGGTAGGAGATTGTCTGGTCTCCTATTTTTCCGATCTCATAGTATTTTCTTGCCCTGATCCTCTGCCCTCTGCCGTTACCGAAAAAATCGCTGACAACAAAGAGGAACAACGAGAAACCGATTATTACCGCAACCAGGACTCCTGCTTTTTCCCTTAGAAATTGAAGTGCTGACATCTATTGAGTATTTAATGCAAATGAAGAAATCTATAGCTTTTAAATTCAGGCGACAAATATAACAAATTTCGTTAAAAAAAACGGAGCTCCGGTTCTTTCCTCCTGAGTAGAAAATATAGGAACTGATCAAATAGGAATGTCTGTTTCTATTCTGAGAGGGGGTAGTTGTGAAAAACCAGATAGATTTTCAAAAAAGATATCAAAAAAACAGGGGTGTTAATAAAAAAATATAAGAAATGAATAAAAAGCATTAAAAAAATTGGGGGAGGTATAAAAAATTATCTATTTTTGGCGACAAAACTAAAACTATGGCAGAACTAAGATTCAGTGCACTTCGCGAGGTATTCAACCGCGACCCGCTTGAGGTGGCTCCACCCTCAAAAAACATATCGGACTACTTCGGTATTGATGTATTTGACTTCCATAAGATGGAACATTATCTTTCAAAAGATGCCTTCAGGGTAGTAAAACAGGCAATCGATGAAGGTAAGTCACTTACACGACAGGAAGCCGACCAGGTAGCAATAGGCCTCAAGGCATGGGCAATCGAGAGGGGGGCAACCCATTTCACCCACTGGTTTCACCCGCTTACGGAAGGAACTGCCGAAAAACATGACTGTTTCATCGATATAGGCGAAAACGGGCATGTTGTTGAAAACTTCTCAGGGGCAGTACTTGTCCAGTCGGAACCTGATGCATCGAGCTTCCCAAGCGGCGGGATCAGAAATACATTTGAAGCCAGGGGATATACTGCATGGGATGTCTCATCGCCTGTCTTCATGGTGGGAACGACACTTTGCATCCCGACGATCTTTGTCTCCTATACAGGAGAGGCACTCGATTACAAGGCCCCTTTGCTTAAAGCTCTTTCGGAGCTCGACAGGGCAGCCGTTGATGTATGCCAGTATTTTGACAAAAATGTTACCAAGGTGATATGCACCCTTGGTGTCGAGCAGGAGTACTTTCTTATCGACGAAGCTCTCTATTATGCCCGACCCGATATTATGCTTGCCGAAAGAACCCTGATGGGACATCAGTCGGCCAAGGACCAGCAGCTTGCCGACCATTATTTCGGCTCGATACCTGAAAGGGTGATGTGCTATATCAAGGATTTTGAATGCGAAGCACATAAACTGGGGATACCAGTAAAAACACGCCACAATGAAGTCGCCCCCGGGCAGTTCGAGAGTGCTCCTATTTTTGAAGAGGTAAACCTGGCTGTTGATCATAACCAGCTGCTTATGGATACGATGAAAAGGGTTGCAAGGAAACATAAATTCAGGGTACTGTTCCATGAAAAACCATTTGCCGGGATTAACGGATCAGGAAAACACAACAACTGGTCACTGGCAACCAACACGGGTGTAAATCTGCTGTCGCCGGGAAGGAATCCCAAGACAAACCTGCAGTTCCTTACCTTTCTTGTAAGTGTGATAAAGGCAGTACACGACAGCAATGAACTGATAAGGGCATCGGTGATGAACGAATCCAACTCATACAGACTGGGAGGACATGAAGCTCCTCCTGCAATTATCTCAATCTTTCTGGGTAGCTATATCAGGAATATTCTCGAAGAAATTGCCCGAAAAGTGACCGACAAGAAGATGACCCCGGCGTTGAAGACTGAACTGAAACTCGGTATAGGCAAGATTCCCGGCATCCTTCTTGACAATACCGACAGAAACAGGACATCTCCCTTTGCTTTTACAGGGAACAGGTTTGAATTCAGGGCTGTCGGGTCATCAGCAAATTGCAGTGCATCAATGATTGTTCTGAATGCTGCCATGGCGCACCAGCTTACAAAATTCAAGGAAGAAACGGACCAGATTATCAAAAAAGGCAGGAACAAGGATGAGGCGATATTCCAGGTCCTGAAGAAATATATAATTGAATCGGAAGATGTTCTTTTCGAAGGTGACAACTACAGCAAGGAATGGCAGGATGAAGCTGAGAGGAGGAAGCTTTGTAATATTAAAAGTGTTCCGGAGTCGTTGAAATGTTATCTGACCCCTCATTCAAAGGAAGTATTGGTATCATCCGGGGTATTTACACTGAAGGAAATTGAGAGC
>JBAVOD010000322.1:0-2632 GCA_049691735.1 Bacteroidales bacterium | reverse complement strand
GATTTATGTCGTAAAAATGGTCAGTAAAAACACCATAAAGTTTCTCTTGTCGCTTCAAAAGAAGAAAGTCAGGGATGAATCCCGGCTCTATGTTATCGAAGGGGATAAGCTTGTCAGGGAGTATCTCAGCTATAAGGTACCACTGAAGCTGCTCGTTGCAAAACCTGAATTCATAGGCTCACTTCCACCGGAACAATTGAGCCTGGTGGTTGAAGCCGAACCTGTAAGCTATGATGATCTGAAACGGGTAAGTACCCTCAAAACGCCGCACAACGCAGTTGCCGTTGTATCGTATCGCGATCAGGAAGCTGATCCTGAAAAGATACTGACCGGATTATGTGCTGCCCTCGAATTTGTCCAGGATCCGGGAAATCTGGGAACAATTATACGATCGGCCGCATGGTTTGGCATCCGCAACATAATTTGTTCGACCGGCTGTGCCGACATTTATAATTCAAAGGTAATTCAGGCGACAATGGGAGCAATCCTGCATGTAGAGGTGCAATACCGTGATCTGAAGGAGTTCCTGGCCGGCGCTTTGGATTCGGGAGTCCCGGTCTTTGGGGCGGTGATTGACGGTGATGTTGTATATGATTCTGAACTTGGCACCAAAGGGGTCATCCTGCTTGGCAATGAATCAAAAGGGATCTCCGGTGAGCTCATGCCATACATCACAAGGAAGATCATGATCCCCCGCTTTGGAGGCCGGGTGCCGGGCCTCGATTCGCTGAACGTCGGCATGGCCGCAACAATCCTGTTTTCGGAGTTTGCACGAAGGGGTAATACGGGATCCGACGGGTGATATCACTCGAAATGGAAAGCCACTATCCAGATCTGCGACCTCATTCTATCAATAGCATTCGCAAACTGAGGGTACATTGGCGCAGGCTGATGGACAATAACATCGCGGATGCCTGTGGATACCTTCAGCTCGAGCGACATCTTGAAAAAAGGCAGGTAAAAATCAAGTCCGGCCCCGAATTCATAATAGATATCTGATCTTTTAAGCCGGATGTAGATCGGTTTTTCATCATCATATTCCTGTTTGCCGGCAAGGTCATATCTGTAATTTAACCCTCCTACCAGGTATGGCCTTACATTGTTCAGCCTTGTACCCTTGTATTTCATCAGGACCGGGAATTCGATGAAGGAGGATTCGAGGCGCTGGCGCTCATCATAAATCACCTGGTCTTTGTAGTAAATCACAGTTCTCTGCCCGAAGGCAACTCCCGGCAGGCACCTGACATCCCAGTGCGTTGCCAGCCTGAAGTTTGTAACTATCTGTATGTTTATTCCGGGATTAAGACGGCTGACGTCAGGGTATAGCTTATCGGTGCTCAGATAAGTCTGGTTTGGAGTGATGTTAAAATCCATCAGGTTTAAGCCCAGACTAAATCCGAAATGAAGGGGCTTGTCGTCATACCAGGAATCATTCTTCGGCCTTTGTTTCTGTCCGTAAAGGCCGGCCTGGACAAACATAAGCAAACCCGCTAAAAATATATAGGTATATTTATAATTCAATATCCCGGGGAAGTAATTACTCTATTTAAGTATTTAAGATATAACTGACCTCGTATCCAATTATTGTATCACTTGCCTGATACCTGAATAAATAGTTGCCACCCCCGAGGTAAGCCTCATCTGCCGGACATTTGCGAATCCTGCATTTTTAAGTATCGCCATAAATTCCTCGTTGTCAGCAAATTTCATCACTGAATCGTGGAGGTAGCGGTATGCACCCCTGTTTTTTGAGAAAACCCTTCCGATGAGCGGCAAGAGATTTTTGAAATAAAGGTTATATGCCTGTTTGAAAGGAAAAGATGCGGGCTTCGAAAATTCAAGTATAACTATCAGGCCGCCCGGTTTCACAACCCTCCTCATCTCGGCAAGGCTTTTTTCAGGATCACTGAAATTCCTGACGCCAAATGCTACCATGGCAACATCGAACGTACAGTCGCGAAAGCAGATGTTTTCCGAATCACACCTGGCAAATTCGATCATCCCCGAAAGACGTTTCCTGTCAACCTTCCGCCGGGCAAGCTCAAGCATCCTTTCCGAAATATCTATGCCCCTTATCATTGCCGGTCCGATCCTGGAGGCTTCAATGGCAAGGTCACCGGTTCCTGTCGCCACATCTATGATCCTGGGTTCGCTGCAGTATTCCGATATCAGCTGAACTGTTTTTCTTCTCCACGACCTGTCGACGCCGAATGACAGAAGATGGTTCAGGAAATCGTACCTCCGTGCAATGGAGTCGAACATGGGCCCGATGCCATTTTCGTCCTTGCTTATTTTGCTGTCAGATCCGGTCATACATGAGATAAACGGCAAATATATAAACAATCCATTGAAGAGACCCCTAAATCCCCGTGGGGTATACGCATCAACTTAAGGTTTTTTGTTTTATAAGTTTTAGATTTAGAAGGTGTTTTGCGTGTGTTTATATCTTCTATCGTTCTTCTGTTACTTTTCCTTTTTCAATATCACAAGCCTCAAAAGGAGCAGTGGGCAGATTAGCATAATTCTAGTTCCCGTGAGATGCCAGCGGCATCGAAGTCCAATATCCATGGTAACGTCCATGGTAAAGGGCCGTCTTGATCCACTCAACACCAGCGGTGTTGAAGAAAATCAG
>JBAVOD010000321.1:0-5964 GCA_049691735.1 Bacteroidales bacterium | reverse complement strand
TATTAACACGGTCCTTTAGATATTCAACAGTTCCCACCTCAATAAAAGAAAACCCCGAACCTCCTGAAAAGTTTCCTGCAAGTAACACAATTATGTCGTTATTTTTGAGATCATGGATTTTTGTAAGGTTTTTCAGGGCCTCGCCGATAAAATCGTCAATTGTTTTCTTCTTCTCCTGGTAACTTGAATAGACCCCGTATGAGAGAGCAAGCTCCCTCATAGTATTCATCGAGTAGCATTGCGCAAGGACCAGGTTATAACCCCGGTATGCCGCCATATCGCGGATTGTCCTTCCTCCTGCTGTATCTGCAATTATCCCTATGGCTCCCAGCCTGACAGATGTTTTTACAGCAACCTTGGCGAGGTAATCCGATATCTCACCCGAAATGTTGACATAGGGTATTTCAAGGAACTTTCCCTTGTTCTTTTCGGTTTCAAGGGCAATCCTGGCCATTGTCCTGACAGACTCAACAGGATACCGGCCGTTAGCTGTCTCACCGCTGAGCATCACAGCATCAGTCTGCGAATAAACGGCACCGGCAACATCGCTCACCTCAGCCCTGGTAGGTCTCGGGTTTGTTATCATTGATTGCATCATCTGTGTGGCTACGATAACAGGCTTTCTCATGTTAATGCACTTAGTGATCAGCATCCTCTGTATCGCAGGTATCTTCTCACAGGGAATTTCAATGCCAAGGTCGCCCCTTGCCACCATAACACCATACACGCTGCCGAGGATCTCATCAATATTCTCAACTCCCTCAGAATTCTCAATCTTGGCAATGATCTTTATCGGGCTTTTATATCTGTCCAGAACTGCCTGAACGTCAAGAACGTCATTTTTTGATCTTACAAATGAATGTGCTATGAAATCGACACCGTTATCAACAGCAAGTTTAATAAACGATCTGTCACGTTCGGTAACTGATGGCAGGGTGATCCTGATCCCCGGGACATTTACGCTCTTCCTCGAGCCCAGAATCCCGTCATTTTCAACGGTACACTCAAGCAGGTCCCCGTCACGTTTTACAGCTCTCAGTTCAATTTCGCCATCATCGATGAGTATTGCGGTCCCTGCAGGAACATCAGCCGCAAATGCCCGGTAGCTGACGTAGATGATACTGCCGGTGGTCTTCTTCCCCGGCTCTCCCGATATAAAGATCTTTCCGCCTTTTTTAAGCGCGATCGGGTTGTCGCAAACTGATGTACGGATCTCCGGCCCCTTGGTATCCAACAGGATCGCTATTTTATCCGAAACTTTCCGGGCATTATTAATGATGCTGAGCGCACCATTCGCATCGAGGTGGGCGGTGTTGATCCGGATGACATCCATCCCCTCATCATAGAGGCTTCTGATAAACCCGGGATCGCATCTTTTATCAGAGATAGTGGCGACGATCTTTGTCCTTTTCCTTTCCATTAACGCTTGGTTATGTTTTTGTTAAATTCTGCGAGCGCCTCCACTGCAAGCCTGTAACCATCAAGCCCGAATCCGGTAATAATTCCGGCACACGACCTTCCCACCATGTCGATCTGCCTGAACTCTTCCCTGGCGGAAACATTCGTAATATGCACTTCAATAACCGGCGATTTTACTGAAGCTACCGCATCGCCCAGTGCAACAGATGTATGCGTATAACCTCCCGGATTCAGAATAATACCATCGTACGAAAACCCTGTTTCATGGATCTTGTTTATAAGCTCACCTTCAACGTTCGAATGAAAATAATCAAAGGCAATCGCGGGATAGGCTGTTTTAAGCGTTTCAAACCAATCCTCAAATGACCGGCTTCCGTACTTCTCAGGCTCCCTCCTGCCGAGAAGGTTCAGGTTAGGTCCGTTAATTATCTGTATTTTCATTTCAGGGCCATGTGTTAACAAACAGTAAAAATAGGTAAAATATTGAAGGATGCTAAATCCGTTTCTCTGTTACTTTGTGCTAACTTGCAGCAGGAATTGCGTAATAAACTGCCTATGAGCCTGTCATGGAAAGAGTCGCTGAAAAGTTTTGAGAATTTCCTGAAGCTCGAAAAGTCACTCTCGCCCAACAGTGTTGAAGCTTATTTGAGCGATGTCGGCAGGCTTCAGGAATTTGCCACCGGCCAAGGCCGGGATATCAGCCCCGAATCTGTAACTCATTCCGACCTGAAGGAATTCCTTAACTCTATCGCCTCCGAAAACATCAATGCCCGAACGCAGGCAAGGGTGATCTCAGGAATAAGGGCTTTCTACAGGTTCCTGCTGTTTGACGGGAAAATAAAAGAAAATCCCACATCGCTGATAGAGTCCCCAAAGCTCGGCTTTAAACTGCCCCGGGTCCTTAACCCGGAAGAAATAAAAAACATTCTGGATAACATTGACCTGAGCAGGCCGGAAGGGCACAGGAACAAGGCAATCATTGAGACCCTGTACGGGTGCGGGCTCAGAGTATCTGAACTCGTTAACCTGAGGCTTACCGATATTCATACCGGTGAGGGATTCGTAACTGTTACGGGCAAAGGGAATAAACAGCGGCTCGTCCCTATCGGCAGAAAGGCACTCAAGGCCATCGATCTGTACAAGGTCGACAGAAACCGGCTTACGGTCATCTATGATGAAAATGTGGTCTTTTTGAACCGAAGGGGCCGCAGGCTTACCAGGGCAATGATCTTCACAATTATTAAGTATGCCGCAGGGAAAGCAGGAATTACGAAGAAAATAAGCCCTCACACATTCCGCCATTCTTTTGCAACCCATCTGGTGGAAGCCGGAGCCGATCTGAGGGCAGTGCAGGAAATGCTCGGCCATGAATCGATCATGACTACCGAGATCTATACCCATATTGACAGAACTTTTCTGCGCGACACGCTGATCATGTACCACCCGCGGCATGAAAATTAAGCAGTTTTTCCAAATTCAATTTTATATGTTAAATTTGGCCCTTATTTTCAGAAAACCTATAATGTAATTCTTACCTCAAATTATAAAATTATGTCAAAAGTTAAAAGAGTTTATTCCTTTGGCGGGAAGACCGCAGAAGGAAAAGCCGACATGAAAAACCTTCTTGGAGGCAAAGGGGCCAATCTTGCCGAGATGTGTCTCCTGGGACTTCCTGTCCCTGCCGGTTTTACAATCACAACAGAAGCTTGCAACGAATATTACCAGAATGACTGCACACTACCGAAGGACCTGATGCCTGAAGTATGGGAAGCTATGAAGCTTACCGAAAAGACGATGGGCATGAAATACGGGGATTCTGAAAATGCATTGCTTGTTTCCTGCAGGTCAGGGGCAAGAAAATCAATGCCCGGGATGATGGATACAGTTCTTAATCTGGGCCTTTGCACAGCAACTATTCCGGGTTTTCTGAAAAAGACAAATAATCCCCGCTTTGTATGGGATTCCTACAGGCGTCTGATAATGATGTATGCCGATGTTGTTATGGAGAAGGCTGAAGGGATAGATCCCGGTGAAGGTAAAAGTATCCGCAAGCAGCTTGACGAAATGCTTAATGAATTCAAGATTAAAAAAGGTTATAAATCAGATACCGAAATAAGTGCCGACGAACTGAAAGATCTTTCCGAAAAGTTCAAGAAGAAGGTAAAACAGGTTCTTGGCAAGCCTTTCCCCGATGATGCAAAAGATCAGCTGATAGGCAGTATACAGGCGGTTTTCAAAAGCTGGAACGGCAAGAAGGCCGTATCATATCGCCGCATCGAGGGTATTCCTGATGACTGGGGTACGGCAGTTAATGTCCAGGCCATGGTATTCGGAAATATGGGTGATACTTCGGCTACCGGTGTTGCATTTACAAGAAATCCGGCAACGGGTGAAAACCTGTTTTACGGCGAGTGGCTTGTCAATGCCCAGGGTGAAGATGTGGTTGCAGGTATCCGCACACCGAGCCCATTGAACAATGAGACCAAGAACGAGCAGAACAAGCATCTCAATAGCATGGAGAAGGCAATGCCTTCAACTTACAGGGAGCTGAGCGATATACGCAACATACTCGAGAAATCGTTCCACGACATGCTTGATATTGAGTTTACCATACAGGAAGGCAAGCTTTATATGCTGCAATGCCGTACCGGCAAAAGAACCGGGACTGCCGCGCTAAACATGGCGATGGACATGCTCAAGGAAAAACTGATCGATGAAAAAACAGTTGTTACCCGCGTCGATCCTGCCCAGCTTGATGAACTGCTTCACCCGATCTGTGACCCGAGTGCCGAAAAGAAAGCAAAGCCCCTTGTTAAAGGTCTTCCCGCCGGTCCTGGTGCTGCAGTTGGTAAAATAGTCTTTACGGCAGAAGATGCCGTAGCCTGGAACCGTAAAGGGATCAAGGTAATACTTGTGAGAGAAGAGACCAATCCGGAAGACGTTGAAGGTATGCGTGCTGCCGTCGGTATACTGACTGCCCGCGGAGGAATGACCTCACACGCTGCACTTGTTGCGCGCGGATGGGGCAAATGCTGTATTGTAGGTGCGGGTGCATTGAGCGTCGATTCGACAGGTAAAAAAGCAAGGGTTGACGGTACTGATCTGATCCTTAAGGAAGGTGATGTCATTACCCTCAACGGAACAAGGGGTAACGTATATAAGGGGGCCATTGATCTTATGGATGCCACAGAAAACCCACGCTTCCAGAGCTTTATGAAGATCGTTGACAAGTACCGCACAATGGGTGTCAGGGCCAATGCCGACACTGCTGAAGATGCAAAAATAGCCCGCGATTTCGGTGCCGAAGGGATTGGTCTGTTCCGCACAGAGCATATGTTTTACGGGAAAGGATCGGAACAGCCTCTGTTCCTCCTTCGCAAAATGATACTCAGTGCCAACGAGACTTAACGGCGGAAAGCCCTCGGTGAGCTTTACAAATATGTTAAAAAGGATATGAAAGCGACTCTTGAAGCTATGGACGGACTTCCCGTTACTTTCAGGCTTCTCGATCCACCGCTGCACGAATTTGTTCCTCAGGGCGCTGAAAAACAGGCCGAACTGGCAAAGGCGCTTGGAATTAAGAAATCAGATATTGCAAAACGGGGCGAAGCGCTTCATGAAAGCAACCCGATGATGGGGCACCGCGGCGTACGCCTTGGAATAACATACCCCGAGATCACCGAAATGCAGGTACGCGCTATGTTCGAGGCAGCAGCCGAGCTCCTGGAGGAGAAAAAACATCCTAAACCTGAGCTTATGGTCCCCGTCACATGCGATGTATCGGAATTGGATGTTACCAAGAAGGTAGTTGATCAGGTCTATGCCGAGGTCCTCAAAAAGACCGGACTGAAAAAGATTGATTACAAATACGGTACAATGATCGAGATACCGCGTGCAACATTGCTTTCGGACAGGATGGCAAAAACTGCCGAGTTTTTCTCATTCGGAACTAATGACCTTACCCAGATGACCTTCGGATTCAGCCGCGATGATATCGGCGGATTCCTGAATGAATATCTCGACAAGAAAATGCTTGCAGCTGACCCGTTCCAGACCATTGACCAGGACGGAGTCGGACAACTCATCAAGATGTCGGTCGAGAAAGGAAGGGCAACAAGGCCTGATCTGAAGGTAGGCATCTGCGGTGAACAGGGCGGCGATCCTGCATCAGTTGAGTTCTGCTTCAAATCGGGACTGACATATGTAAGCTGCTCGCCGTTCAGGGTACCGATTGCCAGACTTGCAGCTGCCCAGGCATCTGTTAAATTCGGAAAATAATATTATCTCATCCTGATTGAAAAAGGGCATCCGTGAGATGCCCTTTTCTTTTTACGCCCATTTGAGGCTATTAACCAAAACCTTCTTATAATGTAAAGACCGGCTGAGATTAATATACCCTATATCCTGCTCCCGATTTTTTTGAATTTGAAAGATTTCAGATGATTAATCTGTATATTTGATACCTTTGCAACTTAAAATTCCTTTTCAGATATGATTACCTCTGCTGATTTAAAAGATTACGGAATTGAGAACGTAACTGAAGTC
>JBAVOD010000320.1:0-2923 GCA_049691735.1 Bacteroidales bacterium | reverse complement strand
GTTTTATACACCAGTACGATAACAAAAATTGATAACAAAAACGACCAGTATATTTTTAAAACAGGTATCGCCCTGACGTCGCTGTCTATAAGGAAGCTATGAACAAACGCCAGGGGGAATAATATATAAATTATCTTATGAATATTTTTCCAGGTTTCATATTTCAGGTTAATAAGTTTATATAACAGGGCAGCTCCGGCAGCCAGGCACAATAGAAACAACGTTGCTTCCCCTGTTATTCTTAAGGGAGTGAAAAAATTAAAATCCTCGTTTTGCAGTCTTGAACCGGTGAAAAGCAATACAGGATGAATTAATATCAGTATGAAGCCAGTCGTCCCGCATATCCTGTGAATCACAAAAAGCCTGTCGAGCCCGATACCTCTTTCGATCAGTTTTATCTTTGAGCTTAATACATACTGTAACAGTATGAAAACAAATCCTGAAAGAGCGAAAAGTCTTCCTGCACTGTGAATATACTTACCGGTCAGATTAGCTACCGGTGACTTTCCGGGTGCCAGTGTGTGCATCCATATAATGACCGGAATACCAATAAATAACGCTATGATTATTAGTAAAACCTCTCTTTTTCTGTTTTTCATCCCGGACCTGAGATGTTCAAATTTGATTGGACAATCTCTTAGTTAAAGATAATCATAATTGTTGAAAAGAGGGGGGCGGGTAGCGTTGCATTCTGATGGCAGTAAGGCGTGAAGGCATAACGGCTTTGAATCCCATCCTTGGAGGGGTAAGGGGTGGATTATTTGAAAGACATGACGGCGAGAAGAGGCTGAAGGGATCTGCGAAAATTAGCTGGTTCTGCGGGAAACAAGCAGAAAAGTGAAGCCGAAACTTCACTTTTCCTTTCAAACCTAAAACATGATCATTATACTGACCTGGAACCCCTTTCCAAAGCTTTATTTCTTTTATCTGAAGATTCGCTTTTACTGTTTCCCTTTAACTATTGCAATTGTTCCTGTCCAATGATGATGGGAATAAGGGTCCAGATCGCTGTTATAGTCGTCAGTCATGATCGTGCCTGTTGCACCTTCAAAACGTCCTGTACCCCCCATTACAATCATAGGATCTTTCCAATATGAATTAACATAATCAGGATGGTAATCCAGTCTTCCCGTCATAACCTGTCCTTCGGCGGAAAGAAACAGCATATCACCATTAGCAGCAACAAGATAGATATCAGCCTGGCCATAGACCCCGGTCTCCACATTGCAGCAGAAATCAAAGTATGCATAAGTTTTTCCAAGATGAGTAGCTGTCCCATTAGCAGTTACAATTATATGATACATATAAGGGTTCTCTTCAGAATAACCACAGTTTACTTCCGGCTCTTGTAATTTATACTCCCCTATCAGATCGGCCTTAAACGGCATGGCCACCATAAACGGCTGGTCATGACCACCATTCAATGTCTTTCCAAAAGGTGCGTCGCCCCGGAAATGGTCCGATTTCGAGCAGGCAATAAAAAGCCCGATGCCAACAACAAAAAACAGGAATCTTTTTGGAGTCTTCATGATTAAAAGAATTAGATAATAAAAAGAAGTTAAATATTTATTTGAATCTCCCTTCACCCCATTGTTTTATAATATAAAGTTCGGACAGTAAAGAATGTAGTACATAGCAATTATGTTTCAAAGAGTTTAAATTTTCAGACAGATATTGAAATTATGTTTCAATAACTTGAAAAAAATTGATGTTGGTTGATTATAAAGGTCAGGGAGATAGAAAAAATCCTGTTCTATTTTGTTTTTCCTTTATTATATGGTAACAGGCCTGCCTCGTCCAGTACCATTATAAAAACAGGATCATCACGCACGAAATCAAAATCGGGATTGGTAGTAATAAGGTCGAAATAATGATAAGGTTTGTTCGGGGATTCAGAGGCCTTTTTCAACCAGAAAACCGATTTGTCCTTATCGCCAAGAATGGCATACCACCAGGCAATATAAAAAGGATCCCCATTCATTCCCTCAAGCGGAACAGGTTTCCTGATATTCAAATCTATAAGCCATGTAAAAAGTCCTTTGATACCCGACTTTTTATAAGCATCAGATATTTCATTTTCATATTCATTTGTCTTAAGGTATCGGCTGAAAATGTCCTTAAGTTCCCTGGCTGCATTCTCCCCATTGCCCAGTTTGACATAATGAAGAATGAACAACCAGTCATTATCGAGAGAATATTGATTTAGGTCGCGACCGGTAATGCAGGCATCAATACCCTTATCGTTTTTTCTTTCAAAATAACAGATCCATGAATTTAAATTATGTGCCAGCCAGAAATAGGGTTCCAGTTCCAGAACGCGATCCATATGTACACGGGCTTCTTCAATTGGGCCGGTAATCATTAAAAGCTGGGCATACCATTGATGCGCAACTGAAAAATTAGGATTCAAGCGGATGGAAGTAAGCAATTCCCTTCCGGCCTCCCCGAACCTTCGTTCAGGATATAAAAGACAAGCACCCTTAACAGCATGTGCTTCAGCACAGGCCGTATCAATTTCAAGAGCCTTCGAACTGAATTCCCTTGCTTTCCTGATTCCTTCGTAATATGGCTGATACCAGCCCCAGGCCGATAAGTTATACCAGGCATCAGCCAGACCCGCGTATGCGTCCTCAAACCTGTCATCTGCAGCTATTGCCTTTTCAAAATACTGAATGCTGCTCATCAGTCCCTCCCTGCTTATATCAAACCTCTGTGCATCATTGGCTTTATTTACAAGGAACCTTGCCTTAAGGTAATAATCATATGCCTGGGGGCTGTTTGTCGGCATTCTTTCAAGTTGTCCAATCTCTTCACGCGACAAAGCAGCTTCAAGGGTATTAGACACCTGTTTAGCGATGTCACTTTGAAGTTCAAAAATATTGGTCATATTGCCCTCGTACTTTTCAGAAAGAATATGCTGATC